>NZ_JBJHAQ010000005.1:0-203061 GCF_054051115.1 Modestobacter sp. SYSU DS0904
GTCGGCGGGGGCACGCCCCCGCCGACCCGGCACCACGCCTGGCTAGGCTTTTCCGGACAGGCAGGAGTCGCATCTGGTGTGGATGGGGCCGCGCACCGTGCCCCCCGTGATGAGGAACGCAACGATGGAGCTGCCGCCGGATGCCATCTCCGAACCCATGTCGACCGTGATCGACAGCAACGACTTCACGCCGCGTCTGCTCTCGCTGCTCTCGAACAGCCTGGTCTGGCGGGAGTCACGCCTGCTCCGCGCCCACTTCGGTCTGGGGACCAACGACTGGCGCGTCATCTCCGCCCTCGCCATCCGGCCGGGTGCGACCGCGAGCGAGATCTCCGAGTTCGTGGCGATGAACAAGGCGATCATCTCCAAGAGCGTCGGCGTGCTGACCGATCGCCGGCTCATCGTGCAGGTGGAGGACACCGGCCGGTCCCGGCAGCTCTTCCTGACCTCCGCCGGCGCGGAGATGCACGACGCGATGCTGCCCATCTCGCTGCGCGGCCAGGAGATCATCCTGGCCGACCTGTCCGCGGAGGACGTGGCCCAGCTCAACCAGCTCCTGCGCAGCCTGCTCGCGCACGTCCGCGACCTGCAGGCCGAGGAGGCCCTGCAGGAGCGCACCACCCGGCGGGACTGATCCACCGCTCGGCCCGGCGTTCCGGCTGCGGACCCCGTGGTGCATCCGTATCGTCGCCGACCAGGTGCCGGTCGGGGAGCAGCCGCGGCCATCCCCGACCGGAGAGGCGAGCACGTGGAGCCCAGCGACGACCTCGGCCCGGCCGACCCGCCCCCTCCGCCGAGGTTCGGCCTGATCCCCGCCGTGGTCGCCCTGGTGCGGCTCCCGTTCGACCTCGTCGTCCTGATCGGCTACCTGGTACGCCAGCTGCCACTCCTCCTCCAGGACGTGCGCAGCACGGTCAACGGGGTGGCGCGCCTGGTGAGCCACGGCGAGCGCGAGGGCGCACTGCGGGAGCTCCTGGACGAGCTCGCCCGCGCCGCCCGGGCGGACAACGCGGGCGCTCTGGCGCACCTGCTGCGCTCCTCCGGTGACCTGTCCGCGGTGCGCGCCGAGCTCGAGCGGATCCGCCTCGAGGCCGCCCGCGGTGGCGACGTCGACGTGCTCCGGGGCAACAGCGACGACTGAGCCCGCGGGGCCGCGGTCGCCGGTGCGGCTCACCCGTGCCCGGCGTCGCGGAGGGCGGCGACGCAGGCCCGGTGCAGCGCGCGCTGCCGGCGCACCCGGGCGAGGAGCCCGGGCGTCGGCTCCAGTTCGCGGCCGGCCGCCGGCGTGACGTCGGACAGCCGCCCGCCGGCCAGCCGCCCCGTCGTCACGTGCACGGTCCACCGCTCGGCGTCGGGCACCGAGACCTCCTGACCGACGAGCGCGGCCGGCCCGCTGCGGTCGGGGGCGCCGCGGAGCGGGAGCGGGTCGGCGTCCCACTCCCCCACCCGCACCGTGCCCACGTGCAGGCCGCCGTCGTCGACGGCCAGCACGGCGTCCGCGGGCCCGTCCCGGCGGCCGGTCGGCGCGACCCGGGGTCCCTCGAGCACCAGGACCAGCCGCGGCAGGTACCACCAGTGCTCCCGGCGGAGCATCACCGAGTCGGCCAGCGCCCGGGACGGCGGGTGCTTGCGCAGCTCCTGCGGCAGCAGCTCGTCGGTGAACAGCCGGCCGTCGCCGTCCTCGACCAGGGTGAACCGGCCGCTGAGCACGAGCGGCTCCCAACCGGCACCGGTGAGCCGCGGATCGGAGAGGACGAGCGCCGCGGCGTCCGCGGCGGCGACGCTGCGGGCGGCCGCCACCTGCGCCCACGGGAGGGCCACGGCCGGTCGCCCGCCGAGCAGCAGCGGCACCACCCCCAGCGCGCCCGGCGGTCCACCGGGCACCCGCCAGAGCAGCTCGCCGAGCCCCGCGGCGTGCACCGCCCGTGTCGGAGTTGTGTTGCCTGTCACATCCGCTGTCTACTCTCCGTTGCTGCGGCCGCTCGGGCCGCCCTGCGCTGGAGGTCGTCGTGCCCGCAGTCGTCGTGGCCGCCGTGGTCGGGGTGCTGTTCTTCCTCGGATACCGGTACTACAGCAGCTACCTGGCCCGGAAGGTCTACGTGCTCGACCCGGCGTTCGTCACGCCGGCGCACGAGTTCAACGACGGCAACGACTTCGTGCCGACGAACAAGCACGTCCTCTTCGGCCACCACTTCACCTCCGTCGCCGGTGCCGCGCCGATCGTCGGCCCGGCGATCGCGGTCTTCTGGGGCTGGGGCCCGGCGCTGACCTGGATCGTGCTGGGCACCATCTTCGCCGCCGGCGTGCACGACTTCGGCTCGCTGGTCGTCTCCGTGCGGCACAAGGCCCGCAGCATCGGCACCCTCGCCGGGGAGGTGGTCAACGGCCGGGCCCGGGGCCTGTTCCTGGCGATCATCTTCTTCCTGCTGACGCTGGTGAACGCCGTGTTCGCCGTGGTCATCGGGAACCTGTTCGTGAACAACCCCGGCGCGGTCATCCCGATCGTGGTGGAGATCCCGGTGGCCATGGTCATCGGCCAGTACATCTACCGCACCCGCTCCTCGGCGCTGATCCCCTCGATCGCCGGGGTGCTGATCCTGTACGCGCTGATCCTGGTCGGCAACGCGTTCCCGGTCTCCCTCGACGGCCTGGCCGAGACCCTCGGCTTCGAGCAGACCCGCAACCTCTGGGTGATCCTGCTGTTCGTCTACACCTGGGTCGCCTCCCGGATCCCGGTGTGGGTGCTGCTCCAGCCGCGCGACTACATCAACAGCCACCAGCTGTTCATCGCCCTGGGCGTCATCTCCCTCGGCGTGATCGTCGGCCTCAACACCATCCAGGCGCCGGTGGTCAACGACGTCCCCGAGGGGTCGCCGAGCTTCTTCCCGTTCCTGTTCATCACCATCGCCTGCGGCGCCATCTCCGGCTTCCACTCCCTGGTCGCCTCCGGGACGACGTCCAAGCAGCTGGACCGGGAGACCGACGCCCGGTACGTGGGCTACATGGGCGCCGTCGGTGAGGGGTCGCTGGCCACCGGCGCGGTGCTCGCCGCCACCGCCGGCGTCGCCGCCTCCCAGGCCGAGTGGGAGGCGCTCTACCCCGACTTCGCCACCGCCTCCGGCGGCGCCACCAGCAACTTCGTGAACGGGGTCGCGGTCTTCGCCAACAACCTGGCCATCCCGCTGGACCTCGCCACGATCTTCGCCGCGGTCGTGGTGATCAGCTTCGCCGCCACCACGATGGACACCGGCGTGCGGCTGCAGCGCTACGTGGTCCAGGAGATCGGGGAGCTCACCGGCATCCGCGTGCTGGCCCGCAACCTGAGCCTGGCCACCACCATCGCCGTCGTCATCCCGCTGGCCATGGCGCTGCTGCCCGGTGGCGGCGAGGCCGGCTACACCTTCGGCGTGCTGTGGCAGCTGTTCGGCACCACCAACCAGCTCACCGCCGGACTGGCGCTGGCCGTCATCGCCGTGTGGGTCACCCGCCGCGGCCGCAGCCCCGTCCCGATCCTGATCCCGCTGGTGTTCCTGCTGGCCATGACGTCCTGGGCGCTGCTGGTCAACCTGCGCAACTTCGTCCGCGACGACCAGTGGGTGCTCGCCCCGCTGGACGCCGTGATCTTCCTGCTCGCGCTGTGGTTGATCGTCGAGGCCGCGCTCGCGCTGCGCGCCGCGTTCCGGGACCGGGAGACGACGCCCGGCACCGGCACCGGCACCGGCACCGGCACCGAGGACGCGGCGGTGGCCTCCCGGGAGGAGCCGCGGTGAGTCCCCGGGTCGTCGTCGTCCGCGGTGCCCGCGGCCCGGCCGGCGGCGGGTGCTGCAGCGGGGACGTGCGCCCGTTCGACGCCGGCGGGCAGTCCCACCGGCACCCCGACGACCGGGTCACCGACGATCCGGTCGGCGCGGTCTACCGCGCGCTGCGGGGCGGGCTGCCCGACGACGTGGCGGTGGAGGTCGTCTCGCCGTCGAACTGGCTGTGGCTGGTGCCCGCGCTGGTCGGTGACGGACGGCGCCGGGGTCTGCGCGGGGCGGCGCTGCGGCGCTCGGTGCGCGCCGGGCTGGCCGTGGAGTCGCTGATCGCCGACGGCACGGTGCTGGCGTCGGGTCGGCTGCCCCCTCCGGCCACCGCCCTCGCCGCTGCCCGGGCGGAGCTGGGGCTGACCTGACCACCCCGCGGAGGGCGAGGTTTCCCCTCCCCGGGCGGTGGCTACCGACGCGCTGGTGACCACCGACCAGCTCCCGCTGCAGCGACTCATCTGGCGCCGGATGTTCGAGATGGGCCTCTCGGCGGAGGAGGCGGCGCAGCGGACCGAGGGGGCGCTCTCCAAGGAGGCGATCCGCGGGCTGGTCGCCGGGCGGATGTCCGTCTACGTCAGCGACCGGGTCGCCCGGGCCCTGGCCCGGTCCCTCGGTGTCCCCGAGCACCGGGTCCGCCGGGCGGCCGGGCTGCCGGTCACCGAGCCCGTGGGCGTGCACACCCAGCCGCACCTCCGGATCGTCGGCCGGGAGGACTGAGCCCCGGCAGGAGCGCGCGAGGACGGCCGGCCGCGCAGGATGGTGGGGTGCCCATCGCCCAGGACGCCACCTACCCCGTTCCGCCCGACGCGCTGCTGGCGGCGCTCACCGACGAGTCCTTCCTCCGCGAGCGTGCGGCCGCGCTCGGCGCCCAGGTGCAGGAGCTGACCGTCACCGCCGACGGCGACGGGCCCCGCACCCAGGTGCGGCTGGCGGCGCCGACCACCGGCATCCCGCCGGTGTTCGCCCGCTTCGTCGGCGACCGGGTGTCCGTCCTCGAGCGCACCGCCTGGACACCGGATGGCGCCGGTGGGCACCGCAGCGACCTGGACGTGCAGGCCGAGGTGTTCGGGCGCACCGTCCAGGTCACCGGCGAACGGCGGCTGCTCCCCGACCCCGCCGGCACCCGCTCGACGGTGACCGGCGAGGCATCGGTCGACGCCCCGCTGATCGGGCGGCAGGCGGAGGCCGCCGTCCGGGAGCTGATCGGCGTCGTGCTGCGGCGCGAGGACGAGGTGCTGCGCCGGCGGCTCGCCCCCGGTTCGTGACGCGGGCGCAGATGGTCGGCGCCGTGCAACGATTCCGGATCGGATCCGGTCGGAGGGATTGACGGGAGCCGCTCGACCGGCACAAGGTGCGGCATGCGCTCCCTGGTGGTCGACGACCTCGCGCCGTTCGACGACTGGCCAGCCGCTGTCCGGGCCTCGCTCACCCACCTGCACCGCATCGTCGGCCTGGACGTCTGGATGCTGACCGAGGTGACCGGCGCGGAGCAGGTCGTGCTGCACGCCCACCCCCGCGAGGCGGTGCCCGCCGGCACCGCGTTCCCCTGGGAGCAGACCTTCTGCCGGGCCATGGTCAGCGGCACCGGCCCACGGGTGGCGACCGTCACCGCCGTCGTCCCGGTGTACTCCCAGCTGCTGGCCGGCCACCCCGACCGGATCGCCGCCTACATCGGGGTGCCGCTGGTGACCCGCTCCGGCGAGCTCTTCGGCACCCTGTGCGGGTTCTCCGCCCGCGCCCAGCCGCGCAGCATGACCCGCTTCCTGCCGACGATCGAGCACACCGCCCGGCTGCTGAGCACGCTGCTGCCCGCCGACTCCACCGGCGACCCGGTCAACGGCTGAGCAGTTCCCGCGGCTCGATCCGCCGGCGCCCGATGTAGTAGAGCGTCGTCCCCTCCGGGACCGGGGTGTCCCACGGCGGGCTGACCGCCAGTTCCCCACCGTCGCGCACCGCCAGCACGGTCGCGCCGAACTCGCGGCCCAGGTGCACCTGGCAGTCGCCGAAGGCGGCGAACCGGTGCCCGGCCGGCAGCCGCACCGAGTAGGTGTTGCCGTGCCCGCCGTGGCTCATGACGTCGGTGTAGACGTCGGTGATGCCGGGGTCCAGCGCCTCCTCGGTGAGCAGGTAGGGCATGTGCCACTGCACGCAGGCGATCCGCGGGTCGACGTAGCGCAGGTTGTCCCGGCGGCCCAGGTCACGCAGCGCGGCCACCATGTGCGCACCGTGGTTGGCGTGGTCGGCGGCCAGCGCGATGGCCAGCGTCTCGTTGTCGTCCCGCCCGTCCACGATGACCGTCCGCGCGCGGGGGACGCAGGCGCGGGTCATCACGTCGGTGTTCGTCAGGTCGCCGCGGACGAAGGAGACGGTGGGCTGCTCGGGCACCGGGTGCTCGGGGACGTCCTCCCACGCGCACAGCACGATCTCCCCGCAGCCCTCGGTCACCAGTTCGGTGAGGATCCGCTCGGTGCGTCCCGGGGTGTACCCCAGCACGACGACGTGATCGGTCAGCTCCAGTGCCACGACACCCCTCAGGCGCTTGCCGCGGACCGTCGACAGGTAGTCGGACAGCCGCGTGAACAGCAGTGTCAGCGTGACGATCCCGCCGACGATGACGTACGTGCCGACGACGTGGCCCCACGTGGACACCGGGAACAGGTCGCCGTAGCCCACCGTCGCCGCGGTGACCACGAAGTACCACCAGTAGTTGCCCGGCGCGGCGATCTCACTGCCCGCCGGTTCGACCAGCGCCATCGCCAGCCAGCTGGTGAGGAAGACGACGACGATGACCAGCAGCGGCAGCCGCCAGCCGCGCAACCGGCTGCCCACCACACGGGTCAGCCGGGAGAGGAAGAAGAACACGGGGCTCCTGCCGGGTCGGACGCTCGAGGCAACCTAGCGCCTGGTGACCCGGTCAGTTCCCGGCCGGGGCCTCGCAGGGGGCCGGCGGCGGCCCGGTGGACTCGGTGAGGGCAGCCAGGAGGAGGGCGGCGTCGGCCGCGCCGAGGACCACGGTGAGCTGCGCGACGCCTGCCTCAGCGACCGCCTCCTCGGGCAGGCCCAGCGCCTCGGCGAGCAGCCGGGCCTCCTCGGCCCGGCCGGCCGGGTGCTCGACGGCGGTCCCGTCCCGGCCGTCCACCGCAGCGACCGGGCCGACGACGGCGTCGGCCCGTCGCAGCTCCTCGGCGACGCCCTCCGCGACGGCCGGGTCGCCGGAGGTGTCGAGGACGTCGACGGTCCACGGTTCGGCGTCGCAGGTCGCCGGCGCGGGGACCGGGTCGGGCGTCGGCTCCGGAGAGACCGTCGGCGTCGGCTCCGAGGAGACCGTCGGCGCAGGCTCGGGCGTCGGGGTGGGCTCGGGCTCGGGGGTCGGCGTCGGCGATGGCTCCTCGGTGGGCTCCGGCGCGGGCGCGGGCGCGGGCGTCGGCGAGGGCTCCGGCGCGGAGGTCGGCGTCGGCTCCGGCGTCGGGGAGGGCTCCGGACCGGGGGTCGGCGTCGGCTCCGGCGTCGGAGAGGGTTTCGGCGTGGGAGGTGGGGTCCGCGTCAGCTGGGGCTCCGGGGTGGGCTCCGGAACCGGGGTCGGCTCGGCGGTGGGCTCGGCGGTGGGCTCGGCGGTGGGCTCGGCGGTGGGCTCGGCGGTGGGCTCGGCGGCCAGCAGCTGCGCCGGTGGCTCGGGCTCGAGCGCCGGTGGCGGCGCAGGGCTGGCCGGCTCGGGCACCGGCTGCTCGGGCACGGACGGCCCCGGTCGGCCACCGCTGGGCGGCGGGAGGACCGGGGCGGGCGCGGGGGTCGGCGTCCCCGCGTAGCCGGCGGCCAGCCCCAGCACCGAGGCGACGTAGGCGTCGGAGTGGTTGTAGGCGAACACCGCCCGGGCCTGACCGGCGGCGGCCGACAGGTCTCCCCCGGCGGCGCAGAGGTAGCGCGCGGCCGCGGCGGCCGCGTCGTCGAGGTCGAACGGGTCGCCGCGGCCGTCGCCGTCGCCGTCGGTCGCGTACCGGGCCCAGGTCGAGGGGATGAACTGCATCGGCCCGACGGCCCGGTCGTAGCTCACGTCGCCGTCCAGCCGGCCCTGGTCGGTGTCCCGGATCTCCGCCGTCGCGCCCGCCCCGGTGAGCGCCATGCCCACGATCTGCGGGGCGGACGTGCCGTCGGGCTGCAGCACCGCGCCGGCGAACCGGCCGTGGTTCGACTCGACCCGGCCGATCGCCGCGACCAGCTCCCAGCCGATGCCGCACGCCGCGGGCGCCCGCTCCGCGGCCCGGGTGTACGCGGTGAGCGCCGCCGCCGGGATGCCACTGCCCATCAGCGGCGCACTCGGGAGGGGCGCGACGGCGGGCGGCTGCGGCGGGGACGGCACCGGTGCGGCGGCGAGTGGGTCCACGGCCGGTGGCGCGGTCGGGCCTCCCTCGGCCGCCGTGACCGCCGGGGGTGCGGGTCGCCGGGGCGCGGGCGGGCCGGTCAGGACCGACCCGTTCGACCGCGGCTCGACCACCGTGGCCGGCGCCTCGGCCGTCGTGGCCTGGCTCGCCGACCCGGTGACCAACGTCGCCGCGGTCAGCCCCGCGGTCACTGCGGCACCCACGCGCCACCGGACGGCGCTGGACGACGTCGCCCCGGACCGGACCGCCGTCCGACGCCGCCACCCGCTCATCCGTCCCCCCACGGTCCGAGCCCCCGGGATCGCCCAGCGCCCCCGGGACGCCGGACGGGATCAGTGAAGGGACGCCGGAGCACCCGCGCAAGTGGGGCCGGCGCGTCGCGGTGCTCCGTTCACCTGCCGCTCACCTGCCGCCCGGTGCCGCGGTCCACGACCCGCTGACCTCGCCACCGGCGCCCGCGACGGCGTCGAGCTCGGCAGCCACCAGGTCCGCGACGGGCCCGATGTCGGGCTCGTACAGCATCCCGTTGTGGTTGCCCGGTACCTCGTGCAGCGACCACTCCCCCGTCAGGTGCCCGGACCACCGGGAGCGGCCGACGGCGTCCGGGTCGTCGCGGGCCACCACCACCAGGGTGCGCCCGTCCCAGGGGGCGCCCCGGTGCCGCCGCTGCAGGAACCTCCCCTGCCGGTAGAAGCGCAGGTAGTGCCCCTTGCCCTCATCAGCGACGATCCCGGTGAGCACCAGGGCGCCGACCTGCTTGACCCGCCGCAGCGGACCCCCGTCGATCGCCGGAGGAGAGGCGCCGGGCTCCGGCGGGAAGGAGTCGAGCACGGCCACCAGCGCGACCTCCTCCCCCGCGGCACGCAGCTGGTGCGCCATCTCCAGCGCCACGATCCCGCCCAGGGAGTGCCCGGCGAGCCGGTAGGGACCCTGCGGCTGCACGCTGCGCACGGCGGCGACGTGGCGCCGCGCGATCGCCCGCACCGACCAGTCAGGGCGGCCGCGGTTCTCCATGCCGTACATCTGCAGCGCCCACACCGGCTGGTCCTCGCCGAGCCGCAGGGCCAGCGACCGGAACCCCACGGCCACCCCGCCCGCGCCGGCGATGCAGAACAGCGGCGGCCGGCTGCCCTCGCCGCGGAGCCGCACCATGGTCGGGTGCTCCGGTGCCCGGCGCCGGCGCACCGCCTCGGC
Source organism: Modestobacter sp. SYSU DS0904 (assembly GCF_054051115.1). Lineage (NCBI taxonomy): Bacteria > Bacillati > Actinomycetota > Actinomycetes > Geodermatophilales > Geodermatophilaceae > Modestobacter > Modestobacter sp. SYSU DS0904. Next base: position 9,377 of record NZ_JBJHAQ010000005.1, read on the forward strand.
GAACGAGGCGACCGTCGGCGACTCCTGCAGCAAGTTCGTGGACAGCACACGCGCCGGCACGCCCATCTCGGCCCCCATGGCGGCCAGCAGCGCCTCCGCGGCCAGCGAGTCACCGCCGAGTTCGAAGAAGTCGTCGTGGAGCCCGACCTCGTCCAACCCCAGGGCGCGGGCGAACTCCGCGCCGACCACGCGCTCCCAGTCGGTGCCCGGCGGGGTCACGCCACCCCGGACGGGTGGTGCGGGCAGCGCGGCCCGGTCGAGCTTGCCGCGCTCGGTGCGGGGCAAGGCGGTGAGGAACACGACGTCCTGCGGCACCATGAACCCGGGCAGCACCTCGCGGACCGCGCGCCGCACCGTCGCGGCGTCCAGCCGCTGCACCGCCGGGACGACGTAGGCGACCAGCCGGGTCTGCCCACCCGCCTCGACGCCGACGACGACCGCTTCCCGGACCTCCTCCAGGGCGAAGAGCGCCGCGTCGACCTCGCCCGGTGCGACGAGGTGACCCCGGATCTTGACGCTGTGGTCGGTGCGGCCCAGCAACGTCACGCAGCCGTCCTCGTCGATCCGGGCCACGTCGTTGGTGCGGAACGTCCGCACCCCATCGGCCGGGCCGGAGTAGGCGGTCGCGGTGATCTCCGGTGCCCCCCAGTAGCCCTCGGTCAGCCACCGCGAGCGGACCAGCAGGCGTCCGGTGCCGTGCTCCCGTTGCTCGCCGTGCTCGTCCTCCACGAAGAACTGCATCCCCTCGACCGGCCACCCCACGGGGACGGCGCCGTCCGGCACCGGGTCACCCGGCAGCAGCCGGAACTCGGAGAGCAGCCCCGTCTCGGTCGACCCGTAACGGTTGCGGATCTCGCAGCCCGGGCCGACGACCGAGCGGATCGCGGCGAGATGGGCGGCGTGCACGGTCTCCCCGCCCATGGTGACCCGCGACAGCGTGTCCAGCCGGTCGCCGGGGGGGAGCGTCGCGACGAGGCCGCGCATGATCGCCGGGCTGGCCACCAGCACCGAGGCGCCCACCTCGCGCAGCCAGCCCGGCAGCTCGGTGACCGGCCGGGTGCGCGGGTCGAACAACTGCTGGGTGCTGCCGGTCAGGAGGCCGCCGAGGGCGCCCTTCAGCCCCGCGTCGAACCCCAGCGGCAGCAGGTTGGCGACCACGTCACCGGGCCCGTAGCACCCGCTGCCCGAGGAGTTCGTCCACGTGTCGTGCAGCGCGGTCCGGGCGCCGGAGAACACGCCCTTGGGCAGCCCCGTCGAACCGGAGGTGAAGACCAGGGTGACCGGGTCCCCGGTGCCGTGCGGGGTGGAGCGCAACGCCGTCGCCACCTCCGGCAGGTCCTGCTCGGCGGCTGCCACGCGGGGCTGGAGGACCACCGGGCACACCGCGGCGGCCACCTCGGCGTGCGCTGCGTCGCTGACGCAGACCCGCGCCCCGGCCAGCTCGACGTAGTGGCGCAGCCGCGGAGCCGGGGTGGTGGGGTCGAGGACGACCATCGGCGTCCCGGCGGCGATCACACCCACCACCGCGATCACCGCGTCGACCCCCGGCCGCCGGAGCACGCACACCGGGCGGCCGCCGTCCTCGGCCTCGAGCACGGCGGAGCGGACGGCCTCGGCCTCACGCAGGACGTCGGCATACCGGACCTGACGCTCCCGGTCGGCCAGCGCCAGCACCTCCGGCTGCGCGAGCGCGACCTCGACCAGCCGGTCGACCAACCGCCCGTCCGTACTGCACCCGTCCAGGGGTGGGAGGTCGACCGAGTTGGCCACCACCGAGTGTTGCTCCGCACGGCTCATGCTCAGGGAAGCTAGTACGGAACCGTCCGGAGCAACATCCGTGCCTGCCTGGCGCGCAGGTCACGGCGGAGGTGCTGCCCGGCTCGTCGGGTCACGCGCCCCGCACGGTGGAGGCACCCGGGCGTTCCGCACCCACGAGACGCCGGCCGGGGTGAAGGGCCGCCGAGGCGCCGTCGTACGTCGTCCCGGTCCATCCTCCGCAGCCGAGGTCGGCCACCGCGTCGAGTTCGGACGTCATCAGCTCCGCGACCGCTGCGACGTTCGGCTCGTGCAGCATCCCGTTGTGGTTGCCGGGGACCTCGTGCATCGACCACTGCCCGGTCAGGTGCCCGGACCACCGGGAGCGGCCGGCGGAGTCCGGGTCGTCCCGGGCGACGAGCACCAGGGTGCGCCCGTTCCAGGGGGCGCCCCGGTGGCGCCGCTGCAGGAACATGCCCTGCCGGTAGAAGCGCAGGTAGTGCCCCTTGCCCTCATCGGGGACGATCCCGGTGAGCACCAGCGCCCCGATCTGCTTGATCCGCCGCAGCGGACCCCCGTCGATCGCCGGAGGGGATGCACGGGGGTCCGGCGGGAAGGAGTCGAAGACGGCCACCAGGGCGACCTCCTCCCCTGCGGCACGGAGCTGGTGCGCCATCTCCAGCGCCACGACGGCGCCCAGGGAGTGCCCGGCGAGCCGGTAGGGACCGTGCGGCTGCACGCTGCGCACGGCGGTGAGGTGGCGCCGCGCGATCGCCCGCACCGACCAGTCAGGGCGGCCGCGGTTCTCCATGCCGTGCATTTGCAGCGCCCACACCGGCTGGTCCTCGCCGAGCCGCAGGGCCAGCGACCGGAAGCCCACGGCCACGCCTCCCGCCCCGGCGATGCAGAACAGCGGCGGGCGACTGCCCTCCCCGCGGAGCCGGACCATGGTCGGGTGCTCCGGTGCCCGGCGCCGGCGCACCGCTTCGGCGAACGAGGCGACCGTCGGCGACTCCTGCAGCAGGTTCGTGGACAGCACACGCGCCGGCACGCCCATCTCGGCCCCCATGGCGGCCAGCAGCGCCTCGGCCGCCAGCGAGTCACCACCCAGCTCGAAGAAGTCGTCGTGCAGCCCGACCTCGTCCAGCTCCAGGGCGCGGGCGAACTCCACGGCCACCGCCCGCTCCCAGTCGGTGTTCGGCGGGGTCACGCCGGCCCTGGCCGGGGGTTCCGGCAGAGCCGCGCGGTCCAGCTTCCCGCGCTCGGTGCGGGGCAGCGCCGGGAGGAACACCACGTCCTGCGGCACCATGAACCCCGGCAGCACCTCGCGCACGGCGCGCCGGACGGTCGTCGCGTCCAAGCGCTCGACCGCCGGGACGACGTAGGCGACCAGCCGGGTCTGCCCCCGCCCGCTCTCCGCCCCGACGACCACTGCCTCCCGGACCTCGGGCAGCGCGAACAGCGCGGCGTCGACCTCGCCCGGCTCGACCAGGTGACCGCGGATCTTGACGCTGTGGTCGGTGCGCCCCAGCAACCGCGTGCAGCCGTCCTCGTCGATCCGGACCGAGTCACTGGTCAGGTAGGAGCGAGCCCCGTCGGCCCCGTCGGCCGGGCCGGAGAAGACGGCCGCGGTGGCCTCCGGCGCACCCCAGTAGCCCTCGGCCAGCCACCGGGAGGTGACCACCAGGCGCCCGGTGCCGTGGTCGCGCCGCTCGCCGTGCTCGTCCTGGACGAGGAAGCGCATGCCCGGGACCGGCCAGCCCACCGGGACGGCGCCGTCGGGTACCGGGTCCCCGGGGCGCAGCCGGAACTCGGCGAGCAACCCGGTCTCGGTCGACCCGTAGCGGTTGCGGAGCTCGCAGTCCGGCCCGACGGCCCCGCGGATGGCCGCCAGCTGGGCGGCGTGCACGGTCTCCCCGCCCATCGTCACCCTCGTCAACGTGTCCAGCCGGTCGCCGGGCGGGAGCGTCGAGACCACCCCGCGCATGATCGCCGGGCTGGCCACCAGCACCGAGGCACCGACCTCGCGCAGCCAGCCCGGGAGCTCGGCGACGGGCCGGGTGCGGGGGTCGAACAGCTGCTGGGTCGTGCCAGCCAGGAGCCCGGCGAGGGCGCCCTTCAGCCCCGCATCGAACCCCAGCGGCAGCAGGTTCGCCACCACGTCACCGGGGCCGTAGCAGCCGCTGGCCACCGAGTTGGTCCACGCGTCGTGCAGCAAGGTGCGGGAGTCGGAGAACACGCCCTTCGGCAGCCCCGTCGACCCCGAGGTGAACACCAGGCTGACCGGGTCGCCGGGTTCCCGCGGCGCCGACCGGAGCGCCTCGGCCACCGCGCAGATGTCCTGGTCGACAGCGGCCCGGAGCGGGTGGAGGACGACCGGGCACACGGCGGCGGCCACCTCGGCGTGGGCCGCATCGGTGACGCACACCCGCGCCCCGGCCAGCTCGACGTAGTGCCGCAGCCGCGGCGCCGGGGTGGTGGAGTCGAGCACGACCACCGGCACGCCGGCGGCGATCACCCCCACCACCGCGACGACCGCGCCGACGCCCGGCTGCCGGAGCACGCACACCGGGCGGCCGCCGTCCTCGGCCTCGAGCACCGCGGAGCGGACGGCCTCCGCCTCACGCAGGACGTCGGCATACCGCACCTGACGCTCCCGGTCGGCCAGCGCCAGCACCTCCGGCTGCGCGAGCGCGACCTCGACCAGCCGGTCGATCAACCGACCCTCGGCGCTCTGCTCCTGCAGGGGTGCGAGCCCCACCGAACCTGCCCGCAACCCCTGTTGCTCCCCGAGCTCCATGGGCGGAAAACTAGTACGAACCCGTCACGAACGGAACGGCGGTCAGCTGTGCGGGTGTAACCCGCTGGAGGCACGTTGCCCGGACCGGCCCGCGGGTACGGCGACACCATGCTGAGCCGCGACCTACTGCTGACCGCGTTCGACAACGTCGACGGAGCCGTCCGGGGGGTGTGCGACGGCCTCGACCCCGCGCTGCTGAACGAGCGGCTCGACCCCGAGGCGAACACCATCGCCTGGCTGGTCTGGCACCTCGTCCGGGTGCAGGACGACCACGTCGCCGAGGTGGCCGGCCGTGAGCAGGCCTGGACCGAGGCCGGCTGGGCCGACCGGTTCGGCCTCCCGTTCGACGTCGGCGCCATCGGCTACGGCTTCAGCAGCGACGACGTCGCCGCCACCCGGGTCACCGACCCGGACCTGCTGGCCGGCTACGCCGCCGAGGTGCACCGCCGGACGACGGAGTTCGTCCGCGGGCTCGACGACGCCGACCTCGACCGCGTGGTCGACGAGCGCTGGGACCCGCCGGTGACCCTCGGCGTCCGGCTGGTCAGCGTCCTCACCGACGACCTGCAGCACGCCGGCCAGGCCGCCTACCTCCGGGGCACCCTCGAACGACGCTGAGCCCTCGAACGACACTGAGCCCTCGAACGACACTGAGCCGCACCCGCGCGTAGCGTCCGGCGGGTGAGCAGCGCTGCCACCACCCCGACCGGCACCGACTTCTACGTCCTCGAGGACCTGCTGCGACCAGCGGAGATCGAGGTCCGTGACCGGGTGCGGGACTTCTGCGCCCGCGAGGTCACCCCGGTCATCAACGACTACTGGGAGCGGGCGGAGTTCCCGCACGCCCTGCTGCCGGGCATCGCCGGGCTGGGCATCGCCGGCGGCACCGTCCAGGGCCACGGCTCCCCCGGGATGAGCGCGGTCGCGGCCGGGCTGGTGGCCCGGGAGTGGGCCCGCGCCGACGGCAGCCTGGGCACCTTCTACGGCGTGCACAGCTTCCTGGCCATGCAGTCGATCGCCATGCTCGGCGACGACGAGCAGAAGGAGCGCTGGCTGCCGGCGATGGCCCGGCTGGAGACGATCGGTGCGTTCGGGCTGACCGAGCCGCAGCACGGCTCGGACGCCGTCGCGCTGGAGACCCGGGCGGTGCGGGACGGCGACGAGTACGTGCTGACCGGGGCGAAGAAGTGGATCGGCAACGGCACGATCGCCGACCTGGTGCTGATCTGGGCCCGCGACGACCACGGCGACGTCGGCGGCTTCGTCGTCCCGAAGGGGTCGGCCGGCTGGACCGCGACCCGGATGACGGGCAAGACCGCGCTGCGCGCGGTGTGGCAGGCCGAGATCACCCTCGGCGAGGTGCGGGTGCCCGCGGAGAACCGGCTGGCGGGGTGCCGGTCGTTCAAGGACGTCGCGAAGGTTCTGGACCGCACCCGCTACACCGTCGCCTGGCGGGCGCTGGGCGTCGCCGAGGCCGCCTACGAGCTGGCGCTGGCGCACACCCTGCGGCGGGAGCAGTTCGGCCAGCCGATCGCCGGCTACCAGCTGGTGCAGGAGAAGCTGGCCCGGATGCTGGCGGAGATCACCAGCATGCAGCTGCTGTGCTGGCGGCTGTCGGTGCTGGCCGACGAGGACCGGATGACCGCGGCGATGGCGTCGCTGGCCAAGATGAACAACGCGAAGAAGGCCCGGGCGATCGTGGCCGACGCGCGGGACCTGCTCGGCGGCGACGGGATCCTGCTGGAGCACCACGTGGCCCGGCACCACGCCGACATCGAGGCGATCTACACCTTCGAGGGCACCGACCACGTGCAGGCGCTGATCGTGGGCCGGGAGATCACCGGCATCTCCGCGATCACCGGCCGCCGGTCCGCCCCCCGCGCGGCTGCCGAGCCGCCGCAGTCGATCTGAGTCAGCCGACCCGGCCCAGCGCCGGCGCCGTCCGGTTGCGGCACTCGGCGCAGGCCGTGCGACCGGCACCCACCCGCTCCCAGCGCTGGGCGCCCCAGACCTGCACGATCGCCCCGCAGACGGCGAGCTCCACCTCCCCGTCGAGCTCGTCGGCGGGGCGGTGGGCCTCCACCGCATGCCAGGACATGGGCTGGTCGGCCGGCTGGGCCCAGGACCGGCGGTCTGGTCGGGCGAAGCCGACGGCGTAGGTGCTCACGCGTATCGGTGTGCCCCACGCCACATCCGGTCAATCATCGCTGCCACCCGACCGCCGGACGGCGCTACCGTCGAGGGGAGTCGAGGAGGTGGCCGGTGGAGCCGGTGAGTCTGCTGGTGGGTGGTGCGCTGCTGGCGGTGGGCTTCGTCGCCGGGCGGCTGGGCCGACGACGGAACGTGGGCCCGGCGTTGCCCCAGGCGGTGTGCGGCTGTGGTCACCCGCTCAGTCAGCACGACCCGGAGCAGGGCATCTGCCACTCCGAGGTGGCCCGCGACGCCTACACCAAGCGGGGCAAGTGGGCCGGGCACACCTGGGTGTCGTGCAGCTGCCGGCAGTACGTGGGCCCACGCCCGATCGACGAGGTATTCGCACCCCGCCTGCTGCCCCCGGGCGACTGATCCCCGCGGTGCGGCCCGCCGGTCAGCCGACCCGGAAGAAGTCGAACACGACGGCGTCCGGGTGCCGCACCCCCGAGCCGACGAACACGTGCGACGTCAGGACGGCCAGGCGCGGGGCGGCGGTCTCGAAGCGCGGCACGGACCGGAAGTAGATCCGCGCCGGGTCGACCGGCAGCCCGTCGCGCAGCCGCGCGATGTCCTCCGCCGACCCGGTGCGCAGTCCGGTGTTCTCCACGTAGACCCGCTCCCCCTGGTCGGACTCGAGCACGTACCGGGCCTCGGCCACGGTCTCCGTCGGCGTCCGGATGACCTGGAAGTCGGCACCGCCCGGCAGCACCCGACCGGTCAGCAACGGGCCGGAGACGACGCCGCCGGTGATCGGGATGACCCGCCGCAACCCGGCCGGCGTCGCGCCGATCTCGATCGGCGGGTCGACGGTGACCTCCAGGTGGAGCAGGTGCTCGAGGGGCGGCGGAGCGAGCGGCACGGTGCCTCCGGTCGGTCGGGGCCCCCGATGCTGGCAGACCCCGCAGCACCGGCGCGAGCCGGTCGGGGGGGCCGGGAACGGCGGTCGCGGGCCGGCGGTCCCGGGTTTGCCGGGGCAGCCGATCGCGCACACCGACGGGGACTCGGGCCCGCTCCACACCGTCGGTGGTGCCCGGACCACAGACGCGGGAGGACAGCAGTGACCGTTTCGCAGGAGTCCGCCACCGGGCGGGTGGTGGTGGTGACCGGCGCCAGCGGTGGGATCGGGCGCGCGGCCGCCGTCGCCTTCGGGCGCCGGGGGGACCGGGTGGCCCTGCTGGCCCGCGGGGAGACCGGACTGGCGGCTGCCGCCGACGAGGTGCGCGCCGCCGGGGGCACCCCGCTGGTGATCCCGGTCGACGTCTCCGACGCCGCGGCCGTGGACGCCGCCGCCGACCGGGTCGAGGAGGAGCTCGGCCCCATCGACGTCTGGTGCAACGTCGCGTTCAGCACGGTGTTCGCGCCCTTCGACCAGATCACCGCCGAGGAGTGGGCGCGGGTGACCGAGGTGAGCTACCTCGGGTTCGTGCACGGGACGATGTCGGCGCTGCGCCGGATGCGCCCCCGTGACCGCGGGGTGATCGTGCAGACCGGGTCGGCGCTGGCCTACCGGGGCATCCCGCTGCAGAGCGTGTACTGCGGCGCCAAGCACGCCATCAAGGGCTTCACCGAGTCGTTGCGGACCGAGCTGGCGCACGACGGCAGCAACGTCCGCGTGACGATGGTCAACCTGCCGGGGGTCAACACCCCGCAGTTCGACTGGGTGCTCAACCGGCTCCCGCAGCGTCCGCAGCCGGTGCCGCCGATCTACGCGGTCGAGCCGATGGGGGAAGCCCTGGTGTACGCCAGCGAGCACCCCCGGCGGCGCGCCTGGTGGGTCGGGACGCCCACCGTCTACACGATCCTGGGCAACAAGGTCTGGCCGCAGTTCCTCGACCGGTACCTGGCCCGCACCGGCTACGAGGGCCAGCAGCGGGGCGAGCGGGCCTCGGCCGACGACCCGGTGAACCTGTGGGAGCCCGTCGACGGCGCGGACGGCCGCGACTTCGGTGCCGAGGGCAGCTTCGAGCACCGGACCCGCAGCCGGGACCCGCAGATCTGGGCCAGCCGGCACCACGGCGCGGTCGCCGCCGTCGGCACCGGTCTGCTGGCGACCGCGCTGGCGACCTGGCGCCGCGGCCGGTGATCGCGCCGCCGGACGCGCTTGCGTGTTGAGCCGGCGACCAGGCGGGTAGGTGAGCCCCGGACGTCGCCTCGAGGAGTGGGGACGACGTCACGACCGGCGCCGGAAGCGGCCCGATCAGCGCCGCTCCCGGCCGAGCCACCGTGCCCGGCTGCCCGCGAACTCCCCGCGTCCGGCCGGGCGGAGGAGAGGAGCCGACGTGCAGACGTCCACGCTCACCCACGGACCACCCCGCCAGCAGGCCGTCGTCTTCGGCACCGGCGAGGAGGTCATCTCCGGCCTCACCGACTGGGCCACCGCCAACGAACTCCCGGCCACGTCGTTCACCGGCATCGGCGCCTTCTCGGAGGCCACGCTGGGCTACTACGACCTGGACGAGCAGGAGTACGCCGAGATACCCGTCCCCGACCAGGTCGAGGTCCTGGCGCTGACCGGCGACATCACGCGCGACGGCTCCGACGGGTGGCAGGTGCACGCGCACGTCGTCTGCGGCCGCCGTGACGGGTCCACCGTCGGCGGGCACCTGCTGCGCGCGGTGACCCGCCCGACCCTCGAGCTGGTCCTGACGACCAGCCCCAGCCACCTGCAGCGCCGGCACGACCCGGCGTCCGGGCTGGCCCTGATCGCCCCCGACGAGAACAGCTGAGGAGAGTCATGACCGCCACCGACACCCCTGCCAACCTGGTGCCCCTGGGCGACACCGACCGGACCGTCGCCGACCCGGCTGCCGACGTGCGCGGGCGCCCGGCCTTCGATCACAGCGGCGAGGAGATCGGCACCGTCGAGGACATCCTCGTCGACGACGAGGAGTACCGCGCCCGGTTCCTGCAGATCGGCTCGGGCGGCTTCCTGGGCATCGGGAAGGACCAGTTCCTGGTGCCCGTGGACGCCGTCGAGTCGGTCCGGCCCGACCGGGTGCAGGTCGACCGGGACCGGGCCCGGATGACCGACGCACCCGGGTACGACCCCGAGGTCACGTACGGCCCGAGCTACTACGAGGACGTCTACGGCTGGTGGGGTTACGGCCCCTACTGGGGGCCCGGGTACGTCTACCCGGGATACCCGCAGCTCTGAGCCCGGTGCCCGGCCCACCACGAGGGCCCGGCCACCCGGAACGCGGAACCGCCCCGTGCACCGTTCGGTGCACGGGGCGGTTGCGTCAGCGCGCTCGCTGAGCGCGGACCGTCAGCGGACGGTCGAGGTGTCGGCCTCGGTGGCCTTCTTGCCCGGCCACATCTTGGCGCCGATCACCCCACCGAGCGCAGCCGCGGCGATCGACAGCCCCAGGCCCAGGGAAGCCCAGGCGGCGCTCGTACGGGCGACGTCGGCGGCCTCACCGGCAGCGATGTCCGGCAGGTTGGCCTGCTGGATGCCGGCCACGTCGGTCACCACGCCGGCGAGGGAGCCGAACAGGGCGCCGCCGCCGAACAGGGTGAGGACCACCAGCGTGACCACGGTGAGCGCCCACACCAGGATGCCGTGCAGCAGCCCCTCGGCGAACCCGCGCCACAGCGCGGTGGCTCCCGCGGTGAGCCCACCGAGGAACAGCGCGATCAGTCCGTTGACGCCGCTGAGCCAGTCGGCGTTGCTCGCGCCGTCACCGGGGCCGACGTCCCACCACCCCAGGGCCAAGGTGGCCACCTGGAGCAGGAGGAAGGTCGGCACCGCCACGATCAGGCCGGCCCAGACCGGCCCCCAGCGCACGCGGTCGCGGCGGGAGGACCCGCTGGCGACGACCGGGACGTCGTGGTCGGTGCGGTTCCCGGGGACGGTCCGGGGGCCGGCCTCCGGGTCGGCCGTGCCGGCGCGGGTCGCCCCCTCCCCGCTCACACCGGTGGGTTCGGCGACGGTGTTCTCGCTGAAGCCCGTCTCCGTCCGTGTGCGACTCTCCGTCATCTCGATTCCTCGTTCCGCTCGGGGTCGTTGACACCCCAGCAGTGCCCGCTGGGTCCACCGCCGACCGTTCTGCGGCAGAGCCGTCACCGAATCGTCACCTGCGACGGGAACCCGGGCACGAGGTCGCGTGGTTGAGCCGGACGACCGGGAGACGGCGCCTCGCCGGCGCGCGACTGGAGGTCGGCGGAGGCGGTGGACCGGCGGACGGACCGAAGGAAGGGGCTGCTCGGTCGGCCCGGACACGACGAAGGCCCCCGGCCAGCGTCGCCGCCGACCAGAGGCCCTGGTGAGCTCCCCCGACTGGACTTGAACCAGTAACCCTGCGATTTGATCTTGACCTAGTTGATCAATTTTGGCAGTTGATGGATCTACGCTCCGACCAGCACGTCTACCGTTGGCCTATGCTGGTGGCATTAGCCCGTCACAGTACGTTTTCGATGATTAAACGATGCCTGTGCGGCAAGATTAATTGCACAAGCCGATGCCAGCCAACGCCATCGGGGCGCAAGTCAGCGACGACGGAATCGGTGTCGAGCGGACCAACGACACCAGCCGTGCCACCAGCCGCAGCCGTCGCAGCGGTGCCGAAGTCAGGGGGCGGCGATGACGATTGGAACGAATGCCGTGCGGATGAGCCGCTGGGCGTCGGCGGTGGACCGGAGCAGGTAGTCGATCCGGCAGCTGGGGTCGGCAGGCTCTACGCGGCGGGCGCACTGCGGATGGGCGGTCACCGCGGCGTCGGCCTTCGCGATGACGTCAGTGGCCTGCCCGCTCTTGATGAACAGAACGAGGGCGGCCCTGCCGTCGCGCCAGACTACGTACCGCAGGAGCTGGTCGACGGCGGCCGCGAAGTTCTTCGCACCGGTCCAGACCTTGCACTCGGCGATGAACAGGTGCCGGTCGCCCGTCGTGATGACTATGTCGGCCTTCCCGCCGCGGGTGAACACCTCCCCGGCAGCCTGGCCCTCGTAGGTGAAGTTGAGCGCCAGCAATAGGTGGTCGCGCAGGCCCTCCTCGTTCGTCGCACCGACGCTCATGGGAGTGCGCTCCACCGCGTGCCCGAACGCGGCGATGCGCCCAAGGATGTCCTCGTAGATCGCGTCCTCAAGGGCCGGTTCGGGGCGGAACGGTTGCGCGGGACGTGGCTGGGTCAGGTGGATCTTGGCCCGGCGCACTGGCAGAGCGTAGGTCGCCTGCGTGCCGGCCGGGCGCACCTGGAACGGCAGGGACGACGCAAGCTGGCGCTGAGCGAGCAGTCGCAGGCGGCGCTCGGCGATCTGCCGGCGGAGGTCGGCCACTAGTGCCCGGTTGTGGGCGGCGATGTCGGCGTTGGTCGAGGCCAGATACCGGTCGACGGACGCTCGAAAGCCGTTGAACGCGGCGGCGACCTGCTCGTCCGTGAGTCCTGGTTGTGTCACCCGAAGCACGATCTCGTCGGCGCCCACATCTGCCCGGGGGACGGTGGTTGAGAAGGTGCTGGGCCGCAGCAACAGCATCATTCGGTCGCCGGTGTAGGGGATGTGCACGCCGACCTCGACCGCCGGGACGAGGAGGGGGCGCCCTTCGCCGGCACCGCCGTACATCAGGTTGTGCTGGACGTCGACGGTGGTCTCCTGGGGACCGGGCGACCAGGCCTGCTCCCACAGGACCTGTACCGGCGGAACCGTCGTCTTCTCGAGCAATCCGACGAGCACTTCTTCGTCCGTGCGATCAAGGAGCAGGTCGGCGTCGAACGCGGTCACCGCGCCCGTGGCCTGCGCCAGTTCGGCACGCAGCTGAGCATCCAGGGAGGCGCGCGCGAACAGCGAGTCCTCGGTGCTCCCGGCCCCCTGGCCCCGGTGAGCTGCTCTCATCAGGTCGTCCCCTTTACCGTAGGCCGCGGCGTGGCAGTCACCGGCGTTCCGGACCACTGACCCGCGTGCCGACCGTACCGACGGTGACCGACAGTTCCGTCAGTGTGACGGGCCGATCGTCTTCGGCCTCCCAGGGCGCGGCACGCCGCGCAGGGCGCCCGGAGCCCCCTCGCGGCATCTATGGCGCCGACGCCAGCGGCCGCCCATTCACGAGGAACGGGCGACCCCTTTTGCCCGGTACCGGCCCGACGGTCGCCTCTTGGGCGAGTGGCCGCATGCCGCGACAAAGATGGAGGCCCGAACGTATCGCCGACCCCACCTCTGTGCGCGCGACGCGCCCCGCTGCACGGTTCGCCCTCAAGCACCTACGCCCAGGTGTAGTGGCTCGTGACGTTGTTGTCGGCGGAGAGCCGGCCCTGCACAGGGCTCAGGTAGCAGGCGTTCCTCTGTGCAGGTTCCGTCAACCGCCGGAGACTGTCTGCACCGATTGAGCCCTCAGCCAGCCGTCCGTCGTTTCGCCGTTGATGGTCACTTCCACCGACTCCACGATCATCTCGACTCTCGTGCCGTCCTGCCAGCCGTCCGCATCTGACTCATTGACGAACACCATCAGGTCATTCGCTCCGCCCTTCGCCTTCAGGTAGACGGCGAAGTCCCCGGACGCTCCAGTTCCCCACGCGACGGATGAGAACAACTCAGCGGAGAGGCTGAACCGATCCCCGACCTGGACGCCGCCCAGGTCGCCCGAGTTCAACCTGTCTAGCAGCTCATCGACCGTAATGTTAGTGACTGGCGCCGGCGGGCTTGCCGACTGCTCGGCCGCCACGGGCGGCGGCGGACTGACCGACTGGCCGGTCGCGATGGGCTGCGGACCCTGCGACTGCTCGGTCGCCGCCGGCGACGGGTTGGCAGATGCGGAGCCCGTGCCGCCGCTATCTCCCTCAAGCAGGGCGCCGACGCCAATGACACCGGCCAGAACCAGGGCGACGGCACCGCCGATCACCATCTGTCGCACGGGCAGCGGCGGCTTTGGTCTCCGAAGATTCAAGGTCGTGCGCAGGGTTCCCGCGGCCTGGTCGACGAGTTCCCAGCCCTCCTTTTGCCACTTCGCGATCGACCTGCTTTCGGCACCGCGCATGGCCTTTACGGTCTTCTGCTCGTACCGCACACCGTCGTCAACCATGCCCCGACCCTTCGACTCGGACCTCCGGCTCCGGGGTCGAGGCAGCTTAGGGCTCTACCCCTGCCTCTCCGCGCTCCGATCCCCCGTGTCGCGCGAAGCGCAGCCGACATCGCGCCCACCTCACGTTGGCGGATGAGCGCCCGCATACCTGGTAGACAGCGGGCATGGCCAAGTACCGGGTGATCCAGTCCGCAGTCACGCAGCTGCTCGAGGACGTGCGAGCGGAGCGGGTCGCAATCCCGGAGCTCCAGCGACCGTTCGTCTGGGACAGCGTCAAAGTCCGGGACCTCATGGACTCCCTCTACAAGGGCTACCCGGTTGGTTACCTGATCACCTGGCAGTCGGTCGGGGCGAACCTCAAGGGAGGCCAGGTCGCAACGCACCAGCAGATCCTCATCGACGGCCAGCAGCGCATCACCGCCCTGCGCGCGGCTGTCGCTGGATTAAAGGTGGTCGACAAGCGCTATCGGCCGGTACGCATCAAGATCGCGTTCAACCCGGTCACCGAAGAGTTCGCGACGCTCACGCCGGTCATCGAGAAGAACAGCCAGTGGATCTCCGACATCAGCGAGCTCTTCAACGCGTCGTCCACCTACGGCTTCTACAGCGACTACTTCGGGGCGAACCCTGGCGCCGATAAGGGACTGGTCGAGGCGAACATCGGTCAGCTGGAGCAGATCAAGAACGCGCAGATCGGGATCATTCAGCTCGATGACGACCTCGACGTGGAGACCGTCGCGGAGATCTTTATCCGGATCAACTCCAAGGGTGTGCCCCTCTCAAGCGCCGATTTCGCGATGTCCAAGATCGCGACCTACGGCGAGCGAGGCCGCAATCTCCGCAAGGTGATCGACTACTTCTGCCACCTTGCGGTGGCGCCCCACGCGTATGCCGACATCGCCGAGCACGACAAGGAGTTCATGAAGAGCGGCCACCTGAGCGCGATCGCATGGCTCAAAGACGACGCCGAAGACCTGTACGACCCCGCGTATGGCGACGTCATTCGCGTCGCCGGTCTTGTGGGCTTCAGCCGCGGTAAGGCGTCATCGATCGTGAGTGAGCTTTCCGGGCGCGACCCGGAGACGCACATGATCGACGAGTCGCGAATTCCAGGGGCGTACGACCGGCTCGAAGGGGCGCTCCTCCAACTGGTCAAGAAGTACCACTTCGAGAACTTTGTGATGATCGTGAAGTCGGCCGGCTTCATCGTGCCGGGGATGATTGGCTCCAAAAACGCCCTCAACTTCGCCTACGCGCTCTACCTGCGGCTGCGCTCTGAGGTCACGATGAGCGAAGGAGAGCGCAAGCGTATCGTGCGGCG
Source organism: Modestobacter sp. SYSU DS0904 (assembly GCF_054051115.1). NCBI lineage: Bacteria > Bacillati > Actinomycetota > Actinomycetes > Geodermatophilales > Geodermatophilaceae > Modestobacter > Modestobacter sp. SYSU DS0904. The sequence goes on from NZ_JBJHAQ010000005.1 coordinate 24,458, forward strand.
CTGGTTCGTCATGTCGATGCTCACTCAGCGGCACTCGGGCAGCTTCGAATCCACCTGGGAGCAGGACATCCGCCGCATCGGCACTCTCGGCGCCGCGGCCTACCTCAAGCAGATCGAGGAGTCGGAGCTGACGGACGGATTCTGGAACGTCGCGCTCCCGGCTGCACTTGAGACCACCAGCACCTCCAGCCCATTTTTTCAGGTGTTCCTCGCAGCCCAGGTCGCAACGGGGAAGCGAGGTTTCCTGTCCAGGTCGATAACGGTGGCGGCGATGCATCAGCAGGCCGGGGACATTCATCACATAGTACCTAAGGACTACCTGCGAAACAATGGCTTCCCGGATCGCGGAGACTACAACCAGGTCGGCAATTTCGCCCTTACGGAGACGTCGATCAACATCAGCATATCGAACAAGGCGCCAGCAATTTATATGGAGGCGGTCCTCACACAGATCAACACGGGCACGCTGACGATCGGCGAGATCGTCGACGAAGCGGACCTCAAGAAAAATCTCGAAGAGAACGCAGTCCCAGACGACATCTTCGCCGTTACGGCAGCGTCCTACCCTGGGTTCCTCGACCGGCGGCGGCGACTCATGGCCGAGCTTATCCGGAAGTACTTCGACCAGTTGTAAGGCCGCCGCCGCTCAGCAGCCGCCGTCGGGGCGAAGGGCCGGCGCCACGAGGCGGAGCCCAGAGGATTTTCGGTGTTCGTGAGGGATTCGCCGGGTCGGCGGAAGATGGACCGCCGCTGGGGCGCGGTTGCCTGACCGTGATCGTGGGCAATCAGCCTGGCGAATTTCCTCGGAGAGCCTCCCGACCAGCCCGTGTTCGTGCGCGCATGCCTTATCCGCGGCGACACGGGCTGGGCGGTCAACCAGTGCGACATCGTTGTGGGGAAGCCGCTCCCCCGGCGGCGTCCTGTCGTCTGGCGGTATGAGGACGCCGTGTTCATCGCCCAGCCCGTGATGGGCGACGTGTTGCGCGCCTGGTTTCGACCGGACACAGAGGGCGATTTCCGATTGGGAGAAGACTTCGCGACAGTGTCACAGGTCTGGGAGACGGTCAGCTTCCACCGCGAGCCGAACGACCTCGCAACGCCAAGCGGGCGCAGGATCCCGACTGTAGCGCGGTCCAGCACCTCAGCTGTAGGGCACTCCGGCGAGAACGCTGACCGCCAGTTCGCTTGCCTTGCCGACGTCGAACGCCGCGCGTTCCACTACGTCGGGCTCGCAGTCGTTCCATGACTTCGCCCACCCATGCAGCACCTGCAGGTAATTGAGGTAGTCGTCGGGGTTCACCTGCACGTGGGGGCATCGGTGGCCGGAGAGTCGCTGGACCGCAATGCCGGTGTTCTTGTCGAGTATCAGTGGCTGCGGTCCCGCCGGCACGCGCCCGTAACCGGCGAAGTAAAGAAACTTGGTACCAAACGCGGGCCCGAGGTGCGGCAGTCGCTGATCGCCGTGCAGCAAGGCCGCGAAGGCTCGGGAGGTGCCGTTCGCGGCGAGAATGCCTGTGACGGCTGCGAGCTTGCGCGCGACCGCCTCGATGTCAGTGAAGGCCCGAAGCCGCCGACTGACCTCACGGCCAGGCGCGCTTCCCCACGCCGCCGCAGCGACGTAGGTGTGTACCGCGCCCACCGGGGTGTGCGCCTCCTCGGCGAGGGCGAACACGTCACGGCGCCGCACCGATATTTTGCGAGTTCCGGTATCCCGGAAGGCGGGCGGCAGCCAGTGGGAAGGTAGCGCGGCCTGCCAGGCCGCAAGGGACACGGTCGTCGACTGTTCGAGCACGACAGCGTCCCGGTCCGGAGGAGGTCCGCGAAATGGAAACGACGGCTGGTCGTTCACGGCCGCTCCGAGTGCTGGGCTCGCCGCAAGCCGCTGGCACGCACAACCTGCCGGTCGACTGCTGCCCGCACGGCATCCTCGGACCCAAGGACGCGCACGCGGCGACTGGCCCGGGTGACAGCCGTGTAGAGCAGCTCGCGGGTGAGCAGCGGGGACGTCGCAGGCGGGAGTAGGACCGACACCTCCTCGAACTGGCTTCCCTGACTGCGGTGCACGGTAAGCGCGTGCGCCGGGCTGACCGCCGACAGCCGGGACAGCGGCACCAGCGCCGGTCCGGCGCCCCGCGGGAACGCAGCCCGTTGTCCGTCGGGCGTGCGGACGACGACGCCGGTGTCCCCGTTCCACAGCTTGTTCTCGTAGTCGTTCGCCGTGACGATCAGCGGCAAACCGGGCGCCCACTCCCCCGGCACCGCACCGGTGAGCCGGCCGATGCGGTCGTTCCAGGCGGAGACCCCGAAGGGTCCGTGCCGGTGTGCGCACAGCAGCCGGTGTCGGCCGAGGAGCACGAGGCAGCGGTCAGCGTCCCCGCTCTCCGCCGCAGCTCGCATCTCGGTCGCCACACGCTGAACCTGCTCCTCCAGCGCCGCGGTGGACCGATCCAGCGCGAGGTCGTCACCGTCGTCCAGCAGCTCGAGGACGCGGTCGGCGTCCCCCGCGCGCACTGCCTCTGCCAGCCCGGCGATGCTGGGGCCGTAGCGCTGGGACACCCGCAGCCGCACGACGCCGTTGCGCAGCTGGCGGCGGTCCTCGTCGTCGAGTTCTGCGCCGTCGGCGGCGGCCTCCGGGGGAACGCCGTCCGCCGCGCCGGCCGGTGCGGGGCGGTGCACGAGGTCGCTGAGAACGGCGCCCGCATCGACCGGGGTGAGCTGGTCGGGATCGCCCACGAGGACGAGCCGCGCGGTGGGCCGCAGCGCTTCCAGCAAACGCGCCATCAGAGTCAGCGACACCATCGACGACTCGTCGACGACGACGATGTCGAAGGGCAGCCTGTTGCTGGCGTCGTGCCGGAACCTGCTGCGGCTGTCGGGCCGCCACCCGAGCAGCCGGTGCAGCGTCTGGGCGGTGAGGTCCAGCGGCAGGCCTACGGCGGCCGCCTGTTCCAGGACGGACTCCTGCAGCCGGGCGGCGGCCTTGCCAGTGGGCGCTGCCAGCGCGATGCGCGGCGGCGGACCGGGCTGTTCGAGCAGGAGCCGCAGCAGCCGGGCGACGGTGTGCGTTTTGCCGGTGCCCGGGCCCCCGGTGATGACGCTGACCCACCGGCCGGCGGCAACCGCGGTGGCCAGCCGCTGCAAGTCAGGCGCCGGTTTACCGAAGAGAGCCGGCAGCAGCGCGAGGTCGACCGCAGGCGCGGGACGGGCGGCGCGTTCGTCGAGCTCGCGGCGGACCTGCTGCTCCTGCTGCCAGTACCGGTCGAGGTACAGCAACCCGTCGACCAGTCGCAGCGGGCGCCACGGCGCCTCGGTCCCGACGGCGACCACCGGGCTGTCGGCCAGCGGTGACCAGTCCTCCGGCCAGCTCAGATGGACCGGCTCGACGTCGTCGTCGGGCACGATCGAGTCGGCGACGGTGGCGAGCTCGACGCACACCGACCCGGCACGCACCCCGCGCACGGCGAGCGCCGCGGCCAGCAGCACCGGCTCCCGCTGCTCATCGCCGAGCCGGGCCAGCCGCAGCGCGACGTGGACGTCGGCCGCAGTCAGGACGCCGGCCTCGGCGAACTGCCGCAGGAGCCCGTCGGCACGGACGGGGATCACGGTCGCCCCGCCAGCAGGTCGGACAGCTCGGCGACCAGCCCGGGCGGCGGCGTCCAGGTAAAGACGCCGGCGCCGGCCGGAGCGGCCGCGCCCGCCATGCCGCGGACGAAGAGGTAGAGCACCGGACCGATGTGCCGATCCGGGTCGTAGCCGGGCAGCCGCCAGCGCAGGTAGCGGTGCAGGGCCACGCAGTAGAGCAACGCCTGCAGCACGTAGTGGGCGCGCTGCATCTCCTCGGCCATCGCCTCGGCGCGGTAGTGCCACGTGGTCAGCGGCTCGGCACCGAGCCGGTTGGTCTTGTAGTCGACGACGGCGAACACCGGGCCGGGCAGGCGGAGCACGGCGTCGATGCTGCCGGTCAAGAACCCACGCAGCGCGTGCGGCGCCAGTGCGGCCATCAGGTCGGGATAGCCGGCCAGCGGACCGAGGTCGTGGCGCCGCAACAGCTGCGCGACGTCGGCGAGCGTCGCGTGCGGCACCGCGTCGTCGCCCCCGGCCAGCGGCAGCTCGAAGTCCAGCTCGGCCAGCCGGTCGGTGGCCGCGATCGAGGCCAGCGGGAGGCCGACGTCGCCGAGCGGGGTGGCGAGCACCGGCCGCAGTCCGTCGGCGAGTGCCTGGGCGGTCACCCCGGGCACCAAGTGGCGGGCGACCGCCTCGGCGCACCGCTCGTCCAGCGCGTCGGGGTCGAGGTCCTCCAGGACGGCGTGCACCAGCGTGCCGAAGGCCGCCCCGCCGGGGAGGTCGGTGAGCGGGGACGGGAGCGCGTCGGCGGGCGGGGTCTCGGGCAGCGGCTCCTCCGTGTCCCGCTCGTCGTCCGTGCCGGCGACGTCCGGCTCGCTGGCAAGCTGCTGTTCGTGCGCGTTACGGGTGAGCGCGCTGTAGGAGGTGCGCCGCCACTCATCGTCGAGCGTGCGCGTGAAGTGGCTGACCGACAGCTCCGGGACCGGCGTCCGCGGCGGCTCCCACCGGGGCGCCGCGCCCCGCGCCACGTCCGCGATCTCGATGCGCCCACCGGACCGGGCGGATAGCGTGGCGAGCGCTGCCGCGACCCCGTCGTCGGGGGGCGGCTGGACCCGCGCGGCCGGCTCGACGCCTGGACCGGCCGCGCCGAAGAGCAGCCGGTTTAGCGGAGCGGCGGCGGTGTTGCCGCTGGGCGCCCAGTGGGCCACGACCTGGCACCGGGCGCGGGTCAGTGCCACGTAGAGCAGCCGCAGGTCCTCGCCGGACTCCTCGGCCTCGTGCCGGGCACGCGCCGCGGCGTACCCGGGTGCGGTCGAGCCGCCGACGTCGAGCACGCGGCGTCCCTGGTCGTCGTGCAGCCGCAGCACCTGCGGCTTGTCCGGCGTCCACCGGTCCCAGCCGAAGGGCACGTACACGATCGGGAACTCCAGCCCCTTGCTCACGTGGACGGTCATTATCTGGACGGCGGCGGCGTCGGACTCTAGGCGCCGGCTGCGCTCGTCGGTCCCCTCGACGGAGGACCGGGCGATGCGCCGACGCAGCCACTCGACGAGCGCGGTCAGGCCGAGCGACTCGCGCTGCGCCGCCGCGTGCAGCACCTGGCCGATGTGCCGCAGGTCGGTGAGCAGCCGCTCCCCGTCGGGGCGGGCGAGCACCCGCGCGGGCAGGCCCCGCTCGGCGGTTAGCACCTCGAGGAAGGCGGCCACGCCACGGTCGGCCAGCACGTCGGCCCAGCGGCGCAGCTGCGGGCCGAGCTGGTCGGCGAGCTCGTCGCCGCCGGCGTCGAGCGACTGCTCGTCGTACCCGAGGAAGACCGACAGCGCGGCCGAACGCACCCGGCCGGCCCGGTGCGGCTGTTCCAGCGCCTCCAGCAGCCGCAGCCACGAGGTGGCGCTCGGGGTGGCGAAGACGCTGCCACCACCGGCGAAGACGGCGGGCACCCCGGCGCGGCCCAGCGTCTCGCGCACGAGGTGTCCCTGGGCGTTGGTGCGCACCAGCACCGCGAGGTCGCCGGGCTGCACCGCTCGCCCCTCGTACTCGGCCCCACCGGACAGCAGGTCGACGACGTCGGCCGCCACGTCGCTGGCCACGGCGTCGCGCAGCCGGGCGACCGACGGCAGCCCCTGCCACATCCGCCCGTGGCCGGCGCGCTCCAGCCGCCGGAGCCGCAGCGGCGCCCCTGCGCCGGTCAGCCGCGCCGTCGGGTGGGCCGAGTCGACCGGCCGGACGACGATTCGCTCGTGCCCGAGCGCGGCGCCGCCGAACAGCAGGTCCAGCGCGTCGAGCAGCTGGGCGTCGCTGCGCCAGTTCGTACCGAGGGTGGCCTCGGTGGTCGCCTCCACGGCCGCTGCGAGGTAGGTGGTGACGTCGCCACCGCGGAAGGCGTAGATGGCCTGCTTCGGGTCGCCGATCAGCACCAGCGTCGTCCTGCCGTGGAAGGCGCGCTCCAGGATCTCCCACTGCACCGGGTCGGTGTCCTGGAACTCGTCGACCATGACCACCCGGTAGCGGGCGGCGACCCGCTCGCAGGCGACCGTGCCCGAGGAGTCGTCGGCGAGGGCGTCGCGCAGCAGCGAGGGCCAGTCGTCGTAGTCGACCAGTCCGACGGTCCGCTTGCGCTTCTCCACTTCGCGGCGGACCGCAGCCGCGGCGCGCTGGCGCCGGCCAGCCGGTCCCTCGTCGCTCAGCGGCCACAGCGTGGCCTGCCGGTCGCTGCCGACCGCACGGCGGCCGAGGTCGAGCAGGTCGGCGTGGGTGAGGAAGGGCGGGTCGGCAGAGCCGGCGAAGGTGCGCACGTACAGGTCGTCGACCACCTCGCGCACCAGGTCGTCGATGTCCTCGACGAAGGCGGCGGTGGGGTCGGCGTCGGCGGCCATGCCGAGGCCGGCCAGCATCTGCGAGCAGAAGGAGTGCGTGGTGGCGATCGTCGCCTCGTCGAAGCCAGCCAGTGCCCGGGCGAGCCGCTGCCGTCGGCGCTCGGCCTCGTCGTCGGGGACGTCGGCGAGCAGCTGCAGGACGGGGTCGCGCTGGTCCTGGCGCGCCGCGACGGGATCGCGCAGGCCGCGCTCGGCGGACACCAGGCGCTCGCGCACCCGGTCGCGGAGCTCGCGGGAGGCGGCGTTGCCGAATGTGACCAGCATGACCTCCGACAGCTCGGCCGCTCCCTCAGCGACGTAGCGGGTGGTGAGCGCGGCGATCGTGAACGTCTTGCCGGTACCCGCGCTCGCCTCAAGCACCGTCGTGCCGGTCGGCAGCGGCCCGCAGACGTCGAAGGCGTTCACGAGAGCTGCTCCGCCGCGCGGATCGGCGTCCAGAGCCGGCAGGCCAGCGCGCCGAAGCGGGTGACCTCCCCGGCCCACTGCTCCCCGTCGCCGGGATCGGCTTCGACGAGCCGCTCGAACGCCGGCTTGTCACCCCACACGTACTGGTGGGACCGGTCCTCGCGCTCGCCGCCGGCCTCCCGGTTCCACTCCTTGCGCGCGGTGTCGAGCGCCTGCTCGGGCGGCCTGCCGTCCAGCCGGTCCGCGGCGTACGTCCACGACGTCTTGACGGCGATCGGTAGGGGCTCGCACATGCCACGGTCGTACAGGTCGACGAGGTCGGCGAGCGCCGCCACCGGATCGGCCGGCGCGGTGATCGTGGACGTCCGCGCCCGGTCCCGGGCCCGGCCGACGGTGACCGCCTGCCCGGTCCCCTCGGCAGCCGCCAGGGCCAGCGCGAGCACCCACCCTCGGGCCCGGTGCTTCGCCGACAGGCTGGAGTAGGTGACGCTGACGACCGCGCCGTCGCGCACCCCGTTCACCGTGCCGGAGAGCTCGCGGCCGCCCAGGTCGAGCCGGACGTCGACCGTGCGGGGCGTCGGGGTGACGGCGGTGCGCCCGGCGGCGACCAGGGCGTCGACCCGGACGCCGACCCGCTGCAGCACCTGCTCGCCCAGCCCGCGCGGCGGCAGCGTGCCGCGGAGCCACTCGGCCAGCCGGGCGTCCTCCGGCCGGGTGCCGCGCAGGCCGGCGGCAAGCAGGCGCTCGCCCACCGCCCACTCCTGCAGACCGTCGAGAGTGGCGGAGAGCGCGTCGGCGATCTCGTCGTCCTCGCCGGGCAGGGTGATCCGCAGCCGCTGCCGCAGGTAGGCCTTGACCGGGTGCTCGACGAAGGCGACCAGGTCCTCCAGCGCGACCGGCCCGGTCAGCGGCCCGAGCGCCCGACGCGGCGGCTCCGGCTCGCGGGGCCGCACCGAGCGCCGGGCACCGGCCAGGCTCACCGGGTCGAAGCTGGGCGGCGGCGTCCCGGTGAATGACCGGGCGTCGTAGGGCTGCAGCGGGTGCCGGGTGACCACGTGCTCGCGCGCGCCGGGCACCATCGCGTCGACCACGTCGAGCAGCTCCCCGAGCGGGACGGCGGGCGGCCTGGTCGCGCCGCTGACCGGATCGGCGCCGGTGTGGAGCACGACGACCTTCTCTCCGGCCGCCATCAGGGCGTCGAGGAGGAGCTGGCGGTCCTCGCTGCGCACGTCCCGCTCCCCCACGCACGGGTCGCGGGCCAGCACGTCGTCACCGTCCATACCGGCGGTGCGCGGGAAGACGCCGTCGTCGAGCCCGAGCAGCACGACGACCCGGTGCGGCACCGATCGCATCGGCACAAGCGTGCAGACGGTCAGGTTGCCGGTGCGGAAGTTGGCGCGGGTCGGCCGCCCGCCGAGGCGGTCCGCCATCAGCGCACGCACGTCGGGGAGCCGGATGAGCGTGACGCCGCCCTCGCCTGCCTCGGCCAGCTCGCGGCGGGCCTGCGCGAGCTGCCAGGCCTCCGCGGGATCGGTCTCGGTGAGCAGGTCGAGCGCGCGGGCGAGCGTGTCGATCCAGTGCCCTGCCGGGTGTTCGCCGCTCAGTGCCGTCAGCACATCCCCCAGCCGGTCGAGGAGCTCGGCGAGCCGCCCGGCGAGGTCGATGTCGCTGCTGTCGACATCGTCGAGCGGCAGTGCACGGTCCAACCACACCGGCTCGTCCTCAGACGTCGTCACCCCGAGCAGGACGCGGTCGAGCCCGGCCTGCCACGTGTTCTGCGCGATCGAGTCCAGTCCGAACGGGTGCCGGGTCGCGGGGTCGATGCCCCACCGAACCCCGGAGCGGGCGGCCCAGTCGCGGATGCGCTCCAGCTCGTCGTCGGTGAAGCCGAAGCGGCGCCGCACGCCCGGGGTCGCCGCCAGGTCGAGCACCTGACTGGCGGTGACCCGACTCTGGGCGAGGTCCAGCAGCGCCCCCACGGTGTCGAGCAGCGGGTTGGTGCGGCGCAGGCTGCGGTCGGCCAGCCGCACCCGCAGGGCGCCTCCGGGGTGCGGCAACCCCGGACCGAGGCCAAACGCGGCCGAGATTAGCGGCGCGAACGTCTCGACGTCAGGACACATGACGAGGACATCGCGCGGCTCGAGAGTCGGGTCATCCTGGAAGAGGCGCAGGAGCAGCTCGCGCAGTACCTCGACCTGCCGGCCGGAACCGTGGCAGGCGTGCACCTGCAGGGTGTCGTCGAGCCCCGCAGCGCCCGGGTGGACGTCGTCTCGGAGGTCGGCCTGCAGGCGGCCAAGCAGGGTGGCCGGCCGGACGGCATCCTCGTGGTGCTCATCCTGGTGCTGCGGGAGTCGGAGCTGGAGTTCGCGGACGTCGCGGGCGAGGCTGCGCAGCAGCGGATGGTTGGGCAGCGTCGCCGTGCCGTCATCGCGACGACGGCCGGCGGTCCGGCCCTCGAGACGCTTCCACAGCACCGGGCTGGGGTGCGGCAGCCAGAGATGCACATCGCGGTGCTCGGCGAGAGCGCTCAGCACCGCAAGCGCGTCGGTGTGTAGCCGGGTCGGCCCGAAGATGCTAATCCGCTCGGGCAAGTCAGACAGCGCGGGGTCGGCGCGCAGCGCTGCGCACTCGTCCTCGAGCCGCTCGGCAGGGCTGGACCCAAGCCGGTCGCGAAGCCGCCGCCACAGCTCCGCCTGCCAGAACAGGTCCGCCGGCAGGGGATCGTGCCCGTCGGTGTTGCGGCCGTTGGCCCAGTCGCGCAGCATCAGCGGCCGGTGCGCGCCGTAGGAGCGGAACAGCCGGGCGAGACGGGCCGCGGCGGCCCATCGGCGGCCGCGACGGTGGTCGTCGGCGCCGTGTCCGAGGTGCTGGGCGAGCACCCGGCACCACGGCTCCCCGAGGTGCTCGTCGATCACCTCGAGCAGCGGCCAGACCAGGTTCTCCCACGGGTCGTCGACCGGAACGGAGCTTCGCGCAGCAGCCAGCGCGTCGTCGACCAGTCGGCCGGCCGAAGGGAAGACGACGCCGGAGCAGATCCCGTCGCCGGTGGACTCTGCGCCGAGCACGGTCGAGAGCCGCTGCGCCAGCCACCTCTCCACGCCCTTCGCCGGCACGGCGACGACCTCTGACGCGAAGGGGTCAGCGAGCGGCGTGGCCAGAACGGTCGCCAGCCCGTCAGCGAGACGGGCCGTCCGCTCAGCTCGGTGAACGTAAAGCATCCCCGTTGTCTCCCCGACCTAGGCGTTAGACCGCCGGGAGCGACTCACCTTAAGGGTAGGGCCCCAGCCGATCGGTTCTTCATCTTCGACGCGCAACCAACGAGGTGCTTCCTGAGGCGGTCGCACTAGCGAACATTAGCAACACTTCGCACGGGCCTTCCGGGGCATCCCATCAACGCTCAGCGATATCACCCCAAGGTGCAGAAGCGAACCACCTGACGAGGTCATTCGCGTCGATCAGGGTTGCCCTTAGTTCTGGCGTAAGGAACTGCGATGGCGCCTTAGCGAATGGTCGGCCACTCAACGCAGGCACGACTGCCGCGCGGGTCATGACAAAACCATGCCGCGCGCGCGACATCATCACGGACAGAACCCGCGCCTCCTCAAGTAGAGCTGCTTCAGTTTTGGCCTCGAAGAATGGAACGTTGCCTTCTTCAAGTCCAACGATAATGACCCAGTCGAACTGTTGACCCTTTCCCGCATGTCCCGACAGCAGGTGCACACCCGCCTTCGTCAGAAGGGTTGAGTTGTCGCCAACTCGAATGCGTCTGGACACCTCGGCCGGGATCTCCCCTTGGGCGAAGAGTTCGAGTGCCCAGCCGAGGGCATCGGCGAGTGCGAGCCGATCGGCCGGATCTTGGAGCTGATGGAATCCGGCAAGATCGCGTACATACTCGATTGGGTCGGGCGCGGCTAGCACGACTGAGGCGTCCAAGCCCGCCAGCACCGACCTCACCCGGCGCGCTGTGTCAGTGTCGAGCACGCCGTCGTCCCACCGATGGACCTCAAGCCCCTCGTCGGCACTCAGGGCGGCGTCTGCGAATCGTCGCCTCGATCCAATGCGAGAGATCACACCAATCCGCTGGCCGGGGGCACGCGACAAGATCGCCTTAACGAGCTGGACAACCCAGGCCGTCTCCTCCTCAACACTCTGATGCGCCACCCCAGCAGCAACGCCACCGGCAGGCCAGGTGTTAGGGGCAGCACAAGTCAGCGTAGTTCCTTGAGTCAGCGGCACTAGAGCGTTCACCGAAGCGAGCACAGCGGGTGACGACCGATGCGACTCGGTTAGCTCGACGACCTCGCTCACCTCGGCAGTGATCTGCGCATGCACCTCCTCAGGTCTGGCACCGGTGAACCCATAAATGCCCTGGGCTAGGTCGCCAGCGTAGGTAGTACGGCCGAAACCAATCCGGTTGATGATCCGCAACTGCTGCGGGGTGAGATCCTGGAACTCGTCTACCACCACGGCTGCGAAGTGAGCTTTATAGAGGTCAGCCACCCCGTCGCTTTCCAGAATCAGTTCAGCCATCCGAGGTAGGTCGTCATAAGTCAACTGACGCTCTCGGGCGCGGAGTTCCTCAATCTCGACGGCGTCGCGGTTGCCTTGTGCCCTGACGAGACGGAGCACCTCGGTATCGTCCACACCCTCCTGTTTGATCCGCTGGAGAACCTTATCTACAGCTGCAGTTCGCTCGAAGTTGAGGCCGGCCCGCTGACATTGTTCCTTCACCCAGTCACTCTCGGGCAGATTCCACTCCGCGTCGAGGTCCACTGCGGCGGCGTGAGACCGATAGAGGCGAGCCGAGAGCCCGTGGAAGTTGATCACGGTAACCTTGTCACGAAGTTCCGTGGGACTCAGATAGTTTCGCAAACGCTCTCGGATGTTGTCCTTCGCGCGATTCGAGAAGGTGGCGACCAAGACGCGCCGGGCGCCAGGAACGACTCCGCGCCGGAGCATCCCCTGCACGCGAAGGGCAAGTGCTTCACTCTTGCCGCATCCGGCCGGCGCGACGATGAGCAGTCCCCGCTCATTACTGTCGCGAATGTAGGCCTGCGCCCCCGTAGGGTCGACGGTCAAAGCGAAGCCTCAACCTGGGCCAGCATCCCTTCGATGCTGGTTATTGCGTGAGCACTCGCCTCGTCGAGCAGCGAAACGGCGACCAAGGCGCATTGCACCTTAAAGGACCGACAGAAGCTCGCTACATCAGAGTTTGTGAAGGTCCCGCTCGGACCTGTCGGCATCAACTTCTTCAGCTGGTTCGGCTTGAACAGAGTCGAGGTCGAGAGCGCCGCCTGGAGCGGTGCCGCTCCGAGCGCGGCGACGTACTCATCTTCCAGATCCGCTTGCGAGACCCACACGAACTTCTCGTTAAGGTCCGCAGTCGACACCCCGAGCTTCGCTGCAGTTTCCGCCTGGGCGTCTGCATCGATCAGCATCGAGAGCGGCACGTCAAATCCTTCAGAGCCGAAGAGTGTGTTAATCGCACCCATGTCACCAGCTCCGTTCGTCTCAAGCAGTGACACCCCGAGCCGGTCCAGTGCTCGATTTGTGAGGTCCGCTGCCCGCTCGACGACGATTCGATCCGCGATGCCTTCGACGGCGATCACGCGGCGCGCCGTCAACGGCTCAAGCCGATCGCGCACCCACCAGCGAACAGTCAAACGCTCGTCGCTCGTGAGGAAGCCGGCTTGTGGCTGCACGATTCGGCCACCGGACTTGACGACCACGATCGAGTCGGGGTCGAACGCACCCACGATGTCCGGCGAGTGAGTCGCGATGATCTTCTGATTGCTGCTCGCTCGCAGAAGTCGCGCCAAGCTACGTTGGCTCGTCGGGTGAAGGTGTATCTCGGGCTCGTCGATTGCCACGAGGTTGGCACCGGAACTCGTCAGGTCGTAGAGCGCTATTGCGTATAGCGCGCGCGTACCGTCCGACTGGGCCGTTAGATCCCTCAGTGTGCCGTCCCTCTGAACTTGTAGGCGGACATCGCTCAGGACGTCCTGATCAGCAGATGACCCGGGCACGAAGGCCAGGTCATCGGTCGCGATTGGGGACGGAAGTGCCCTAGTCAGCTGTGCCGCGAGGTCGGCCCGCAGCCCTTCCATGACGGTCGACCCTGAAAGCACGGTTGCCAGCCGGTGCACAGCGTCATCAAAGTCCGCCTGCTCTGCACCCAACTCGACCGCTTCGAGAAGGTCTCGCAGTGCCGAGCGGCGATCATCACGAAGTTCACGAGCCTGGCTCGTCGCGCTGAGAAAACGCCACCCGATCGCATCGAGTTGAGACCTCGAAAGCTGGCGCCGCGTACCGCTGCCCACAGCGGATCGCTCCACGGCGAGGGTCCCACTGTTGTCAATGGTCGCGCTAAGACGAAGCGTCAGCGCCATAACGCCCGTACGTGAGTCGACATTTATTTCGTCGGGGAAGGTCGCCTTTTCGTCGTCTGAGAAGTCGACGAGCTCGACCTCGATGACTAGTTCCTTGTCAGGGCTCCGAAAGTCGCCTCCGGCGATCTGCGCATAAAGCTGCGCCGTCGATGCTCCAAGAACGAGCTGAAGGCACCGGAGAACGGAGCTCTTCCCTACATCGTTCGCACCGACCAGAACCAGGTGATCGCGGATGTCCATCGCGACATCGGCAATCCGGCTGTGATTCTCGATGAGGAGGCGGGTGAGCTTCATCGGTACTGTCCTCCATCAGTGCTAAGTCCGACCGCTAATCAGACTGTTGGGCAACTGGTCCCGAAGCTGATAGCCGGACCCGTGACCTGACGGAGGCACCCGCCGCCCTCAGGACCGGGCAGACGTCCCCGGTGTTCCGAATGTCCGTGTGACCTTGCTTCGCCTAGGTCTACGTCACCCGTGCGTAACTGTCCAGTTGCTTTCCGCAGCGTGTCACAGGGGCGCTCTCCGCGCAGCGGCGGCATCGCGCAGGCGCCGTACGGGTTTCGGTGGTCGGCCGTCGCACGGGACTGGAGCTGACCTTGACCACATACTGCGGGCAGGAAGGCCCTCACGCCGCGCTCGACCGACCCGGACGCCCGTCGAGATCCCACACCGTTCCGGTACCTCACCGGCCAGGCCACCCGGTAGACAAGACCGCGTCGGACACACCTCTTGCACTCAGGGTCTGCCCGATTCGTGGTGACGAGTCCATGCACCTTGATGCGGACCCTGGCCGACATGGGCACCCGACGAACCGACGACTACCGAGCTCGCCGACGCGAGCGGGAGCGTCAGGGTCGTCATCAGCAGGAGCGACGCGTGGCTTGCCTAGACGGCGCGCCGGTCCGGGAGCCGGTAGCGACTCCTGCGAGCGGCAGCGCGCGGCGGGCCGCCGCCACGGCCTGCGGCTGGTGCCGCGGTCCCATCACATCGCGGGCGAGCGGACCGATCCCGAAGTGGTGCTCGAACACCTGCCGGAAGCGTGCCTGGGAGCAGAAGCGCGCTGCAGCCTCTGGCCGGTCCGCAGTGGAGATCGTCGAGCGAGTAGTCACGGTGCCAACCGATCAGCCTCCCCCGCTTCCCCGCCAGGTCGCTTGGGTGGATCTGCTCCGCGTGCTCGCCCAGCAGTTGGACAGCGGCGCGGTCTACGACCGGCACCTGTCGGCCATTGCCGTCGCCGCGCAGGACGTCCTCCGCGCCGCCCAGCGGCGCAGCCTGGCAGCTCGTCCGCCCGTCGGCCGATGAGGGTCACCGCACCGGTGGGGGTGACAACGGGGTGACGCCTCAGCAGGCCGCCCCGGCAGCGCCCGGAGCGATGTCACCCCAACGCCGCTGGCAGCAATCGAACGACACCAGCGCCTCTTAGAAACCACCGGCTCCACCCGTCGTCGCCTGAGGAGATGCCATGACCGTTCGTCTGTTGACCACCGAGGAGGTCGCCGCCCGATTTCGCACCAGCCCGGCCACCGTCCGCTACTGGCGGCACGTCGGCATCGGCCCCTCCGGGATCAAGGTCGGCCGTCGGGTCCTCTACGACGAAGCGGAGTGCGACCGGTGGTGGGAGACCAAGGTCGCGGCGGCGCGGCACGACACCCGCTGAGCCGATCGAACCCTTCCAACAGCCCTCTGCCGGCGGAAGGGCACCGTCAGCTGGGCTGTTTCACAGGATCAGCCGTCCCGTGTTGTCGGGGGCTCGTGCAGCGTAAGCAGCGCTCTCGCACAGAGGTCTCTTGTGGCAGCGATGACAGGCGGCCATGATTCAAGTGGAGGGTAGCCGGGGCGGCGATCCGCCGGGGGATGGGGCGACGTGCCAGACTTTCCGAATTTCTGGGACTCCGACGCCGTCACTGCTTGGGGCTTCCTAGTTGGACTAGTTGGGACCGTTATGACGGTCGTCGCCCTCGTGCTTACGGTGTGGACCTTCATTCGCGTTGGAAAAATCCAACACGCGAAGCGAGAAACAGCAGATAAGGCCAAGAGCATTCGCGCGGTCGAGCTTCTTGAACAAGCGACGACCCTACTGACAGCAACGCGCGCTGATCTTGCTGCCAAGGCAACTCGGCAGAGTTCTCAGGAAAAGCGTCGCGATGCCGCCCGGGGTCTCGATCGGTTGGCGGACGCCCTCGGCAAGGTCGCAGTTGCCCTACAAAGCAACAGTCAAGGTGCTCCGCGCGGCCGCGGCCGACAACACGACACGGTGATCGCCCAAGTGCTCGCACAGTTGGATCGGCAAGCGTCGGATGACTCCATCGCCAAGCTACTCGCGAACTACAGCATTGGCCGCCAGTTGGCTCTTGAAGCAAGTCGCGCCCTCACGAGTGGACCGCTTGACGACGGGGTAGAAACGCGTATCGCTGCACTGCGTCTGAAGATCGACGAAATGCAGCAAGCCACTCACGATCTTGTGGAGGCTCATAAGATCCACGAACTCGAGGAGAGTGCCCGGTGAGCATCAGCCATTCCGAACTGCAAGCATTGCTGGAACGACTGACGCGACTTTCGGAGAGCAGAAGGATCACGTGGCGCCGAGTTTCCGACGACGTCCTGCAATACCCCCTGACCGATTTTGTCGTGGAGCTCGCACAGGTATCACCTAGAAGCTTTCGTTTGGCAGTCGCGACCGCCGAGGGGCTTCCCGAGGGAGAGTTGGAGGATGGAAGGCTAACGGGCGTTGACGCCGCGAGCGTCCGCCGAGACCTAAGCTATCTTTTTGACCTCGCGCTGGAATCCTCCGTTTCCGACACCGCTAGTCGACTTCTGTCACAGCTACCCGAGGACTAAGAGCGAGGCGATGGATAGCTGCCCCGACTGGGCCACTCCGGGACGGGGCGACTGCACAACGACCTTGGCCAACCGAATTCGCGCCTCCACGATGTTCTCGGCGCCTGCCCTCATGGCGCCGACAGCGCGAGTCAGCCTTGGAGAAGACTAGTCATGCCAACGTAACCAGCATGACCGGCGGGCGATGCGGAGGCGGCGCGAGCGTGGCGGCCAGTGCAAATACTGTTGGTTACTGTTTACTGGCGTCGTCGCCTTCCCCGTTGGCGTCCAGGATGCGCTGACTGTTCACCGCCGACTCGATCTGCGGCAGAAGTCGGCCAGCCCGTTCCAAGTCGTCAAGTGTCGGCATGAGATGCCCCTCGGGTAGTTGACCCGGGTGCGGCAAGCCACTGCGGAGCAAGTCCAGCGCCGCGACCTGGTAGTTCGTTGCCGAGCGCGTTACCCGGAATCGCTGCCACTGGTTCAAGACATAAAAGATCCCCCGAGTGCATGCGGCACCCATGCCGAGGAGCGTTGCCCCAGCTACCGCTGGGTCATCGGGTAGCGCAATAAGGATGTCGAGCGGGCTGGCGTACGTCGCTCGGATGATCAGGGTTGATTCAGCAATGAATTCACCCGCCCGGCCATTTGTTTCTTCCCAAAACCGGCGCTCGGCGCTGGGTCCCGGGCGCACTACAGCGGAGAATCGCTCATAATCTGCTCGCAGACCAATCCAATAACCGACTTCCAGAAGTGGCAAGACGCCACCGACTGTCTGACTGAACTCTTCCAGGGTTATAGTTCTACCTGGCTCACGCAGCACGATGTTTAGCATGGTGAATTGCCGCAGCGCTGGACCTCGGCCTCGAAACTCGGTCAATGTTCCCCCTTCGCGCGATCGGATGGCCGATGTTATAGGAGCTGCGGACAGAGCGCCTGTCGGTGAACGGCGTACTGTAGAGCAGTCATGCGGGCCACCATTGCAAGTTCACGGGGCGCTATAGATCCGATGCAATAGCCCGAGGGTCGCCGAAGTGCCGGCGTCGATGCGGCGGCGGGCGCACCCTGAGGCGGCACAAGGACAATCAGTTCCGCGCCAGATCACCGACCGAGCACCCGGGCGGCCTCGGCGCTGACCACCTGGCGGCCGAAGTAGACGTCCAGGGTCATCGACGGGTTGGCGTGGCCGAGTTGGTCGGCGACCTGGCGCGGGGTGAAGCCGGCTTCGTCGAGCCGGGTGGCCACGGTCTTGCGAAAGGTGTGCGAGGTGACCCACGACCACGGCCCCTCGGCGCAGCGGACCGGGCGACCGGCTGCCGACGTGCTCGTCGTCGGCTGGAAGCCGGTTCCGTCACAGGCGTCGCACTCGAAAGAGTCAAGCAGCTGGCGCAGGTCGCCGGAGACGCTGTTCGGGTCGCGCAGCGTCCCCGCAAACGGCGCCGGGAAGACCAGCTCGGTGTCCGGCCGGTGGGGTGACGCGAGCCGGCGACGCACCATGTCCACCGCGAACTCCGGCACCGCAATGATTCGCCAGCCGGCGGCGGTCTTGGTACGCGGCTGCACGACCATCCCTTGCTTGGGCACCCGCACCGCGGTGGCGTTGACCTCCCAGGTGCCGGCGTCCAGGTCCAGCAGCGGCCGGCCGGCGGTCTCTCCGGTCCGCAGGGCCACCGCCTCGCCGATCCGGGCGCCGGTGGCCAGCATCCAGTCGACGATGTCCACGACGTCCAGCTCGTTCGCGCGAGTACTCCCCCGGAACAGCTCGACCAGCCGGGTGGTCTGCTCGGCGGTCAGCGCCCGGGGTGCCTTCTTGGCCGTGGTGTCGATCCGGACGGTGGCGTCGCGCACGGGGTTGGCGGCGATGGCGCCGTCGTCGATGGCCTGGGAGAACATGCCCGACAGGCAGGCGCGAGCGGTCTTCGCAGCACCAGGCCCGCTGGCCTTGGCGATGGCGGTGAGCGCTCGGCCGACCCGGCCGGGGGTGACCTCCTGCAGCGTCAGCTGGCCGAAGGCGGGCAGCACCGAGGTGCGGATCACCGAGCGGTAGGTGCGCTCAGTGCCGGTCGACCAGCCGTGGTCGGCGTCCAGCCACGCCTCGACGAGTGCCGACACCCGGGAACTGGCGGTGATCACCCCGGCTCCCCCGGGCCCGCGGCGGGCGGCCAGCTCGGTCTTCAGCGCCCGCTCGGCGGCGGCGCGGCTGGCGCCGGTCTTGGAGACCAGCCGGGTACGGCCGTCGAAGTCCCGGAACCGGGCGCGGGCCTGGACCTCACCGCTGGGCAGGAGCAGGAAGCCGACCTTGCCGAACGTGCCCACCGGCAGCGGTGGTCGTCCCATGCGGCACCTGCCCTCATCGGTTTCCGATGAGTTGATGATGCCTGCCTCGAAGGCCCAAAGCCATATGCCCTGGTCAGAGCTCCCCCGATAGGACTTGAACCTATAACCCTGCGATTAACAGTCGCATGCTCTGCCAATTGAGCTACGGGGGAACGTCCGGGTTGTTCGCCCGTGCGCCTGGAAGAGATTACCCCACCCTGCCGGCTCTGCCAGGAGGGGGCTCTCGGCGGGTCGCGCGGCGCGCCGGCCGGTAGCGTCCTATCGACTGTCCCGATCCTTGGAGGAACTCCCCGTGGCCAAGCTGTCCTTCCTCGCCGGCTTCGGTGCCGGCTACGTCCTCGGCGCCAAGGCCGGCCGGGAGCGCTACGAGCAGATCCGCCGTGCCTACGCCCACGCCAAGGACGACCCGCGCCTGCAGAGCGTCGCGGGCATGGCCCAGGCCCAGGCCGACGCCGCGGTGAAGTCGGTCAAGGCCAGCCTCGGGCAGAACGACACCGGGCAGGACGACGCCCAGCGCTGACGTCCACCCGGCCCGCGGTCAGCGGGTCGGGTCGTCGGCGTCCACCGCGGCGGCCAGCCGGTCCCGGGCGATCTGCCGGGCCTGCGGGTCGTCGCGGTCGGCGTCGTCGTCGAAGACCACGGTCCACTCCCGCGCCGCCTGGCCGGGCACCCGCCGGGCCACCAGCAGCACCGCACCGCCGCCGGGCAGCGGGTGCCGCTGACTGGTCACCACCGTGCGGTCGACCCGGCTGCGCACCTCGCCCGGCAGCTCCCCCGCCGCGGCCAGCACGTACCACTGCTGCGGCGCCCGGGCCTGCACCCCCGGCTCGACCTCGGTGAGCGGCGTGACCAGCAGGTTCCCCCCGGCACCGGCCGCGGTCCACCGCGCCGTGCCCACCTCGTGCCAGCGGAGCACCGGCACCGTCGCGGCATCGGCGAGCGCCAGGTCGCCCGGCACCACCCGCAGCCCGCGGGAGGTGGCCACCAGCCAGCCGCCGCCCACCAGCTCGCCCCAGGCGAGCACCCGCTCGTCCGGGTCCGGCGCGGCGGCGACCACCGCCCGGACCGGCTCCGGCGGGCGGGCGAACCGGGCGCGCAACGCGCCGAGCAGCGTCACGGCGTGAGGCCGCCGGCGGCCCGCTTGCGCAGCGAGATCGCCAGCTGCTCGAGGTCCATCAGCTGCTTGAACGCCTTCATGTACTCGTCGGCGGCCTCGACCGGGTTCATCCGCTGCAGCTTGCCCTTCAGCGCGGCCACCTGCCGGACGGTGGTGATCTCCTGCAGCCGGGCCATCAGGGCGTTGACGTAGCTGACGTCGTTCTCCCCCACCGACCGCAGCGGCTCGACCGCCAGCGCGGTCAGCATCGCCTTCGCCGTCTCCCGGTCGCAGTGCTCCCCCACCTGGTCCAGCCAGGCGGCGCCGCTGACCGTGGCCCCGGCCGCTCCCCCGGCGGCGGCGACCGCGGCCGCCACGGCGGCGTAGTCGGGGTGGGTGAACTCGTCGGCGCCCACGGCGTCGAACTCGGGCCCGGCGATCTCCGGGCACTGCAGGGCGGCCTTCACCGCCTCGCGCTCCACCTCGATCGCGACGTCGTCCGGGCTCTTGCGCGGGGTGCGCACCCGGCCGCGCTCGGGGGCGGCACCGCCGTCGGCCAGGCGGCGCACCCGGGCGACCACCTCGCTCTCGTCGGGCAGGCCGAGCAGCCCGGCGAGCCGGCGGGCGTAGGCCGGCCGCAGCGCGTGGTCCTTGATCTGGGCCAGCAGCGGCACGGTCTTGTCCAGCGCGGCGACCCGGCCCTCCACGGTGTCCAGGTCGTAGTCGGCCAGCATCGTCCGCAGCACGAACTCGATCAGCGGGGTGCGCCGGGCGATGAGGTCACGCACCGCGGCGTCACCGTGCGCCTGGCGCAGCTCGCACGGGTCGCGGCCCTCCTGCTCGACCGCGACGAAGGTCTGCGCGACGAAGCGCTGGTCCTCCTTGAACGACTTCATCGCCGCCGCCTGCCCGGCCGCGTCGCCGTCGAAGGTGTAGACGACCTCCCCGCGGAACTCGTCCTGGTCCATCAGCAGCCGGCGCAGCACGTTGATGTGCTCCGCGCCGAACGCGGTACCGCAGGACGCCACGGCGGTGGTGACGCCCGCGACGTGGCAGGCCATCACGTCGGTGTAGCCCTCCACGACCACGGCCTGGTGGCTGCGGGCGATGTCCCGCTTGGCCCGCTCGACCCCGTAGAGCACCGAGCTCTTCTTGTAGAGCGGCGTCTCGGGGGTGTTGAGGTACTTCGGGCCCGGGTCGTCGTCCATCAGCTTGCGCGCGCCGAAGCCGATGACGTCGTTGGTGAGGTCGCGGATGGGCCAGATCAGCCGGCGGTGGAACCGGTCGATCAGCGAGCCGCGGGAGGACTCCTTGGCCAGCCCCGCGGTGACCAGCTCGGCCTGCGTGTAGCCCAGGCCGCGCAGGTGCCGGGTGAGGGTGTCCCAGCCGCCGGGGGCGTAGCCGCAGCCGAAGTCGAGGGCGACCTGGCGGTCGAAGCCCCGCTCGGCGAGGAACTGCCGGGCCGGTGCCGCCTCCGGGGTCATCAGCTGCTCGGCGTAGAACCGAGCGGCCTCGCCGTTGGCCGCGACCAGCCGGGCCCGCTGCCCGGCCGCGGCCCGGTCGGGCGCACCGGTGGGCCGGCCGCCGTCGTCCTCGTAGTGCAGCTCGACGTTGGCCCGGCCGGCCAGCAGCTCGACGGCCTCGGTGAAGGAGAGGTGGTCGATGTCCTGGATGAACCGGATGACGTCGCCGCCGGCCCCGCACCCGAAGCAGTTCCCGGTGAGGATGTTGTCCTCGAGGGTGAACGCGTGGGTGCCGGGCACTTCCGCGCAGAACACCTCTTCCACGCGGTCGCTCCACTCGACCGACTGGACGACCCAGTTCTTCCGCTCGTACTTCTTCTGGTTCGACTGGATCCGCTCGCGGTGGTGGGCGAGCAGGAAGAAGGACTCCGGCAGCCCCTTGGTCATGAAGCGCACGTTGTAGATGTCGCTGGGGACCCCGTCGATGCCGACCCGGGTCTGCTTGGCGACCCCGAACGTCCCGATGCCCAGTCGCGTGCACAGCGTGCGCACGTACTCGAGATCTGCCGGATTCGCGGAGTTGAGGATCGCATCGCCGTCCTCGGCGACGCAGCCATCGGCGGCGAAGTACCCGGCCAGCCAGCCCAGCAGGTACGACCCGTCCTCGTCCAACGACGGTCGCTCGTCCTTGAAGTAGGCGGGCAGGCCGTAGAACCGGGTCCCGCGCTCCTCGGTCCAGGACCGGCAACCCTGGAAGTACCGGGCCAGCTCGCCGTCCTTCTCGCCGTAGAGAACAGCGATCGACCCGGCGCCCGCGCGGGTCCCGTCGCCGTAGACGATCCCGCGGGCGACACCGAAGGGCGAGGGCCGTGTCGCCGGGTTCAGCACCCGGGTGGCCGGGAAGGAGTGCGAGAGCCGGTCGCCCGGCCGCAGGTCCTTGGTCAGCTTCTCCCGACGCTGCTGGCGGAGAGCCCCCGACGGAACGAACCAACGGTGCTCGTCGGTGGCGTGCAGGATCTTGGTGCGCCCGTTGCGCGTCACGGTGACGCGCATCAGCTGCTGGACGCCGTAGCTCCTGAATGGCGCTTCGACCCAGCCCCCGTCGCCGTTGAGCACCCGTACGGTCGTGCCGGCCAGCTCACGGATCGGGACCGTGCCGTTCTCGGTCAGGACGCCGGTCTCGCCCGCCAGGCAGTGGAACAGGTTTCGCGAGGGGGTGACGTGGAAGGACGGCGACTTCTCGTCGTGGAACGGGCACAGCCCCTTGAGGCTGCCGCCGCCGGCGCGCTTGAGCTGCAGGTGCTCGCCGACGATGTCGTCGATCTTCGCCCGCTCGCGGACCAGCGCGATGTCCGCGGCGCGGATGCGCCCCCGCCCGGCCATCAGGCCGCCGCCGCAGCGGCCATGCGGCGGCCCAGCACGAACTCGAACCACAGCAGGAAGACGGCGTGGTCGAGGGAGAGCCCCGGCTCGGGGGTCAGCGTGGGCCGCCACGACCAGCCACCGGGACGCCCGCTCTCGGCCAGCAGCCGGCCACCGGTGCGGTAGCGGCGGGACGTCTTCCACCACGACGGGGACGTGACCTCGACCGGGGTGCCCGCCAGCTCCACGGACCAGGTGTTCCGCCAGAACGAGTCCTGGTGCGCGCGCACCCGCACGCCGTCCGCCGGGTCGAGCACCCAGCGGCCGGTCAGCTCACGGTTCCCCGCGCGGCGGAACTGCCACTCCCGGCCGTCGACCTCTGCGGTCGCGGCCTCCTTCCAGTTCGACGCCCGCAGCGTCGCCACCACGGCGTCGCCGTCGAGCACCGGCACGGTGCCCTTCGCGGTGCCGTGCGACCCCTTCTTGCCCAGCTCCAGCACGGTCCTCCTCCTCAGCCGATGCCCGGGGCGCCGGCGACGCTCTCACCGGTCGCGCGGTAGAGCAGGTAGGCGGCGGTCTCCCGGAGGATGTAGCGGAACTGCGTGCTGCGGGTCTGCACCGCGGGCCCCTGGCGGGTGGGCGAGCTGGTCGCCTCCAGGCCGGCGTCCTCGGCCATCCGCTCGGCCCGCAGGGCGTGCCACGGGTCGCTGACCAGGACAGCGGTGTCCCAGCCGCGGTCGGCGAACGCCGCGGCGACCGCCCGCACGCTCTCCAGCGTGTCCACGCCCTCCTGCACGGGCAGCAGCGCCTCGCGCGGCACGCCGGTGGCGGCGAGGTAGTCGGCGCCGGCCTCGGCCTCGGAGAACTCGTCGCCGGCGGCCCGGCCGCCCACGGTCACCACCACCGGGGCCACACCCGCCTCGTAGAGCTCACGGGCGTGCTCCAGCCGCGCCTCGAAGATCGACGACGGGACGCCGTTGTACTGCGCCGAACCCAGCACCACGATCGCGTCGGACGTCGGCCGGGCGTCCTGCCGGGCGGTGTACCAGATCGCCAGCGCCGTCGAGCCGACCAGCAGCACCGCCGCCGTCACCGCGGCCCCGACCACCCGGACGGCCAGCCGGCCCGCGAACGCTGCCACGCGTCATGGGTACCACGCGGTGGTGACAGTGGTCCGGCTGGTGGGTGGCGGGCGCGGCGGCACGGGGCGACGGGGAGCCGCTCAGTCGAGCGCCCGGGTGCCGCAGACCTTCGTGCCGCCCTCGGGGACGACGGTGAGCTGCGTCCGCGCGACCGCGCCGTCGTCGTCCCAGCGGACGTCGACCCGCTGCACCGGGACGCCGTCGACCACGTCACCGGTGGTCGAGGTGACCTCCGGGGTGCCGGGCCGGAGATAGGTCTCGGCGAGGTCGGGGGCGAGGACCCGGGCCCGCACGTCGTCGCAGACCAGGTCGTAGGCGGTGGGGAGGTCACCGGCGTCGAGCGCCCGGATGAAGACCGTGGCGACCTCCGTCGCCTGCTCCTCCGCCGACCCCTTGAACACGCCGATCGTGGCGGCCATGGCGACGGCCACCAGGACCGTGCCGATGAGCATGGCCAGCAGGAAGCCGGTGCGCCGGCGGGGTGTGCCGGTGTGCAGCGGTGCCGGGTCGTCGTCGTAGAGGAAGGGACCGGTGGTCATCCGCCGCTCACCGTCAGCTCTGCGCCCGACGGCGGGGTCGGGTCGTCGCGGTCGGCCAGCCAGCCCTCCGGCAGCGCCACCGGGCGCGGCGGCGTGGTGC
Source organism: Modestobacter sp. SYSU DS0904 (assembly GCF_054051115.1). Taxonomy (NCBI): domain Bacteria; kingdom Bacillati; phylum Actinomycetota; class Actinomycetes; order Geodermatophilales; family Geodermatophilaceae; genus Modestobacter; species Modestobacter sp. SYSU DS0904. The sequence continues at coordinate 48,548 of NZ_JBJHAQ010000005.1, forward strand.
GCCCGCGCGGGGCGCCGAGCACCGCCTGCGGGTAGGGCTGGTCGGGGATGCGGCCGAGCAGCTCGGCCAGCTCGTCCAGGCCGGACACCATCGCCAGCGCACGACGGACGTCGGAGCCCACGCTGAAGCCCTTGAGGTACCAGGCGACGTGCTTGCGGAAGTCGGTGCAGCCCCACAGCTCGCCCTGGTCCTCCGCCAGCAGGGTGGCGTGCCGGTGCATGACCGCGGCCACCTCGCGCAGGGTGGGCAGCGTGCGCCGCGGGGAACCGGCGAAGGCCGCGGCCAGGTCGCCGAACAGCCACGGGCGCCCCAGGCAGCCGCGCCCGACGACGACGCCGGCGCACCCGGTCTCGGCGACCATGCGCAGCGCGTCGTCGGCCTCCCACAGGTCGCCGTTGCCCAGCACCGGGATGTCGAGGGCCTCCACCAGCCGGGCGATCGGTGCCCAGTCGGCGGTGCCGCTGTAGAGCTGGTCGGCGGTGCGCCCGTGCAGCGTGATCCCGGCGGCGCCCTCGTCCTGGGCGATCCGCCCGGCGTCGAGGTAGGTGACGTGGTCGGCGTCGATGCCGATCCGGGTCTTCACCGTGACCGGCACGTCGCCGGCGGCGCGCACCGCGGCGCGCACGATGTCCCGGAAGAGCACCCGGCGCCAGGGCAGGGCCGATCCACCGCCCTTGCGGGTCACCTTGGGCACCGGGCAGCCGAAGTTGAGGTCGATGTGCGCCGGGCGGGTGCCGGCGACGTGCTCGTCGACCAGCATCTCCACCGCGCGGGCCACCGTGGCCGGGGCGACGCCGTAGAGCTGGACGCTGAACGCGTCGGCCTCACCGGGCGCGGCCTGCACCATCTGCAGCGTCTTCTCGCTGCGCTCGACCAGCGCCCGGGTGGTGATCATCTCGCAGACGTAGAGCCCCGCCCCGAACTCCCGGCACAGCGTGCGGAAGGCCGGGTTGGTGATGCCGGCCATCGGCGCGAGCACCACGGCGGGGTCGACGGTCAGCGAGCCCAGCCGCAACGGCGGCAGCGCCGTCGTCCGCTCGAGCGTCCCGCTGGTCACGCGCTCCAGAGTAGGTGGCGCGGCGGTGTGCCCGTGGTCACGCGCCCGGTCCGGGTCGCCGCGCAGTCGAGATCGGGCTGGACGCTGCCTCCGCAGAGGGGAGGCGACGCCCAGCCCGATCTCGGGACCGCCGAGCGGCGGTCAGCAGCCGGGGAGGCGGGCGCCGAGGTAGCCGACGACCTGGTCCAGCGCCACGCGCTCCTGGGTCATCGCGTCGCGCTCCCGGATGGTCACCGCGTCGTCCTCGAGCGTGTCGAAGTCGACGGTGATGCAGAACGGGGTGCCGACCTCGTCCTGCCGCCGGTAGCGCCGGCCGATGGCGCCGGCGTCGTCGAAGTCGACGTTCCAGTTCCGGCGCAGCTCGGCGGCCAGGTCGCGGGCCTTGGGCGAGAGGTCGGCGTTGCGCGACAGCGGCAGGACGGCGGCCTTCACCGGTGCGAGCCGCGGGTCGAGCTTGAGCACCGTGCGGGTGTCGATGCCGCCCTTGGCGTTGGGCGCCTCGTCCTCGGTGTAGGCGTCGACCAGGAACGCCATCAGCGAGCGGGTCAGGCCGGCGGCCGGCTCGATCACGTACGGCGTCCACCGCTCGTTGGCGGCCTGGTCGAAGTAGGACAGGTCGGAGCCGGAGTGCTCCGAGTGGGTCTTCAGGTCGAAGTCGGTGCGGTTGGCGATGCCCTCCAGCTCGCCCCACTCCGAGCCCTGGAAGCCGAACCGGTACTCGATGTCGACGGTCCGCGTCGAGTAGTGGCTCAGCTTCTCCTTCGGGTGCTCGTAGTGCCGCAGGTTCTCCGGGTCGATGCCCAGGTCGGTGTACCAGCGGGTGCGCTCGTCGATCCAGTACTGGTGCCACTCGGCGTCGGTGCCGGGCTGGACGAAGAACTCCATCTCCATCTGCTCGAACTCGCGGGTGCGGAAGATGAAGTTGCCCGGGGTGATCTCGTTGCGGAAGGACTTGCCGATCTGGCCGATGCCGAACGGCGGCTTCTTCCGCGCCGCGCCCATCACGTTGGCGAAGCTGACGAAGATGCCCTGCGCGGTCTCCGGGCGCAGGTAGTGCAGCCCCGCCTCGTCCTCGACCGGGCCGAGGTGGGTCTTCAGCATCATGTTGAAGTCGCGCGGCTCGGTCCAGGACCCGGTCACGCCGCAGTTGGGGCAGGTGATGTCGGTCAGCCCGTTGGCCGGCGCCCGGCCCTTCTTCTCCTCGTAGGCCTCTTCGAGGTGGTCCGCGCGGAACCGCTTGTGGCAGTTCTGGCACTCGGTCAGCGGGTCGGTGAAGACACCGACGTGGCCGGAGGCGACCCACACCTGGCGGGGCAGGATGACCGAGGAGTCCAGGCCGACGACGTCGTCCCGGCGCTGGACGACGGTGCGCCACCACTGGCGCTTGATGTTCTCCTTGAGCTCCACGCCGAGCGGGCCGTAGTCCCAGGCGGAGCGGGTGCCGCCGTAGATCTCCCCGGACGGGAAGACGATCCCCCGGCGCTTGCAGAGGTTGACCACCTTGTCCAGGCGGGCGGGGTCGGCGGTACGGGGGGACTGGGCGTCGCTGGGCACGAGGGCTCCATCCGGCTGGCGGTCGGCGGGGTGACCCCTAGACGCTAGTCGCCGCCCCCGGCGACCCTCCCGGCCACCGGACACCCCCGACTTTGCATGGCCATGCAGGAGTGTGCATACTCTTACCCGTGTCCAAGGTGCTCACTTCCCTGCCCGTCGGCGACCGCGTCGGGATCGCCTTCTCCGGCGGCCTCGACACCTCCGTGGCGGTCGCGTGGATGCGCGACAAGGGCGCCGTCCCGTGTACCTACACGGCCGACATCGGCCAGGCCGACGAACCCGACATCGCCTCGGTGCCCGGCCGGGCCACCGCCTACGGCGCGGAGATCGCCCGGCTGGTCGACTGCAAGGCCGCCCTGGTCGAGGAGGGCCTGGCCGCACTGACCTGCGGCGCCTTCCACATCCGCTCCGGCGGCCGCAGCTACTTCAACACCACCCCGCTGGGCCGCGCGGTCACCGGCACCCTGCTGGTCCGGGCCATGCTCGAGGACGACGTCCAGATCTGGGGCGACGGCTCCACCTACAAGGGCAACGACATCGAGCGGTTCTACCGCTACGGCCTGCTGGCCAACCCCGGGCTGCGGATCTACAAGCCGTGGCTGGACGCCGACTTCGTCACCGAGCTCGGCGGGCGCAAGGAGATGTCGGAGTGGCTGGTCGCCCACGGCCTCCCCTACCGGGACAGTGCCGAGAAGGCCTACTCCACCGACGCCAACATCTGGGGCGCCACCCACGAGGCCAAGACCCTGGAGCACCTGGACACCGGCATCGAGACCGTCGAGCCGATCATGGGCGTGAAGTTCTGGGACCCGGCGGTGGAGATCGCCGCCGAGGACGTCACCGTCGGCTTCGAGTACGGCCGGCCGGTCAGCATCAACGGCAAGGAGTTCCCCTCCGCCGTCGACCTGGTCCTGGAGGCCAACGCCATCGGCGGCCGGCACGGGCTGGGCATGTCCGACCAGATCGAGAACCGGATCATCGAGGCCAAGAGCCGCGGCATCTACGAGGCGCCGGGGATGGCGCTGCTGCACATCGTCTACGAGCGGCTGGTCAACGCGATCCACAACGAGGACACGCTGGCCAACTACCACAGCGAGGGACGGCGGCTGGGCCGGCTGATGTACGAGGGCCGCTGGCTGGACCCGCAGGCGATGATGCTGCGCGAGTCGCTGCAGCGCTGGGTCGGCATGGCGGTCTCCGGGGAGGTCACGGTGCGGCTGCGGCGCGGTGAGGACTACTCGGTCCTGGACACCTCCGGCCCGGCGTTCAGCTACCACCCGGACAAGCTCTCCATGGAGCGGACGGTCGACTCCGCGTTCGGCCCGGTCGACCGGATCGGCCAGCTGACCATGCGGAACCTGGACATCGCCGACTCGCGCGCCAAGCTGGAGCAGTACGCCCGGATGGGCATGGTCGGCGGCGCGACCCCGACGTCCATCGGCGCCGCGCAGGCGGCGTCCACCGGGCTGATCGACGCCTCGCAGGCGGGCGGCGCCGAGGCGATCGCCTCGCGCGGCGAGGTCTCCCCGAACGACGAGCTGCTCGACCGGGCCGCGATGGAGTCCGGCACCGACTGAGGAAGGACCCCGTCCTCCTCGCCTCTCGCAGGCTCGGGGCGAGCCTCGGGCGGGACCTGACCGCTGCCCCACGCCTTGCAGGCTCGGCGCAGGCCCCTGCAGCGGGGCCGGGCGGTACCGGATCGAGGACGTCCCGGCGCAGCGCTCGGGACGGGTGGTAACTGGTCGCGGTCAACACCCCGATCGCCGAGCAGACCAACCTGCTCGCGCTGAACGCGACCATCGAGGCGGCCCGGGTCGACGCGATCCAGGCCGACACCGCCGGCGCGGCCGCCGCCATCTCCGGGATCGCCGGCATCGTCGAGCAGGTCAACGACTTCCGGCAGACCATCGCCTCGGCGGTGGAGGAGCAGAGCGCGACCACCGCTGCGCCACCTGGTCGCCGGGTTCGAGCTGCCCTGACCGGGCTCAGTCGGTGAGGTAGGCGCCGGGCTCGTCGAGGGCGTGCACCCACACCGGCGCGCCGGCGAGCTTCACCTCGGGGGCGGACAACGCCCGGCGGTAGGTGCCGACGCCGTCCCACGCGGTCCACAGCGCGAGCAGCTCCGGGTCGTCGGCCGCCCGGCCGAGCGCGCCGTCCCGGAAGCCGGGCCGGACGCGCAGCGCCGCCAGCAGGTCGGTCGCCGCGGCGACCAGCGCCGGGACGTCGTCGGCGGGGGCGCGCAACCGGGTGACGGCGAACACCGCGACCTCCTCTGATTGACAACCGTTCTCATGTGCGTGGAGGATGATGTCATGTCCGCGGCCGTCACCACCCCCAGCCGGACCATCCCAGCCGACGTGCTCGCCGCCAGCGAGCTGCTCACCGCGCTGGCCTTCCCGCTCCGGCTGTCCATCGTCGCCCTGCTCGACGAGCACGGCTCCCGCTGCGTGCACCAGCTGGTCGACGCCCTCGGCGTGCCGCAGCCGCTGGTCTCCCAGCACCTGCGCGTGCTGCGCGGAGCCGGCCTGGTCACCGGCGTGCGCCGGCACCGGGAGGTCGACTACCGGCTGGTCGACGGGCACGTGGCCCACATCGTGCGGGACGCGATCGCCCACGCCGGGCACCGCGGGACCGCCGCGCACCGGGAGAGCACCGAGGAGAACGTCTGATGGCCCGCACCACCCGCCAGCGCGCCGCCGTCGCCGCGGTCTTCGACTCCCTCGACGGCTTCCACAGCGCGCAGGAGGTGCACGCCCAGCTGCGCACCTCCGGTGACTCGGTGGGGCTGTCCACGGTCTACCGCGCGGTCCAGGCGCTGGCCGACGACGGCGAGCTGGACTCCATCCGCACCGACTCCGGCGAGGCGCTGTACCGCCGGTGCAGCGCCCAGCACCACCACCACCTGGTCTGCCGCTCGTGCGGGCGCACCGTGGAGGTGGCCGGGCCGGCGGTGGAGCAGTGGGCCGACCGGGTCGCCGGCGAGCACGGGTTCTCCGACGTCAGCCACACCCTGGAGATCATGGGCACCTGCTCGGCCTGCCGCGCGCAGGCCGACTGACGCCTCAGGCGCTGCCGAAGCGGCGCTGGCGGCTGGCGTACTCCTCGCAGGCCTGCCACAGGTGCCGGCGGTCGAAGTCGGGCCACAGCGTGTCCAGGAAGACCAGCTCGGCGTAGGCGGACTGCCACAGCAGGAAGTTGCTCGTCCGGTTCTCCCCCGAGCTGCGCACGAACAGGTCGACGTCGGGCATGTCCGGCTCGTCGAGGAAGCGGGCCACGGTCTGCTCGTCGACCTTGTCCGGCTTGAGCCGGCCGGCGGCGACCTCGCGGGCGATCGCGGCGGCCGCATCGGCGATCTCGGCCCGGCCGCCGTAGTTGACGCACATGGTCAGCGTCAGGACGTCGTTGTCCCGGGTCAGCTCCTCGGCGACCTCGAGCTCCTTGATGACGCTGCGCCAGAGCCTGGGACGACGCCCCGCCCAGCGCACCCGCACCCCGAGCTCGTGCATCTCGTCACGGCGGCGCCGGATCACGTCCCGGTTGAAGCCCATCAGGAAGCGGACCTCCTCGGGGCTGCGCCGCCAGTTCTCGGTGGAGAAGGCGTAGGCGCTGATCGCCCCGATGCCCAGCTCGATCGCGCCCTCGACGCAGTCGAACAGCGAGGACTCCCCCGCCTCGTGCCCGGCGGTGCGCGGCAGCCCCTGCTGCTTGGCCCAGCGACCGTTGCCGTCCATCACGATCGCGACGTGGTGCGGCACCCGGTCGGCCGGGATGTCCGGCGGGGTGACCCCCGAGGGGTGCGGGTTCGGCGCCTTCACCTCGCGCCTCACGGCGAGACCTCGGTGCCGGTCACGACGGGACGGGGAGCCTCGGTGCGGTCGACCAGCGGCAGCGAGCGCAGGCCCCGCTCCAGGTGCCACTGCAGCATCGCCGCGACCAGCCCGCTGCCCTCCCGCCGGTTGATCCCCTGGCTGGCCTCGGCCCGCACCCAGTCGCCGGTCAACAACGCCTCCAGCAGCTCGACGGTCACCGGGCTGGGCATCGCCGAGCCGGTGGGACGGCAGGCCGGGCACACGGTGCCACCGGCCGGTACGGAGAAGTGCCGGTGCGGGCCCTCCTCGCCGCAGCGCGCGCAGTCACCGAGCGCCGGCTCCCAGCCGGCCACCGACATGGCGCGCAGCAGGAAGGCGTCCAGCACCAGCGGCGGCGGCTTGACCCCCTCGGCCAGGGTGCGCAGGGCGCCGACGACGAGCAGGAACATCCGCAGCGCGGGCTCCTTCTCCTCCACCGTCAGCCGGTCGGCGGTCTCCAGCACCGCCGTCCCCGCGGTGTAGGCGCGGTAGTCGCCGACCACCGCGGGCCCGTAGGCGCGGATCGACTCGGCCTGGCTGACCACGTCGAGGTTCCGCCCGGTGTAGAGCTGCAGGTCGACGTGGCTGAACGGCTCCAGCCGGGCGCCGAACTTGCTCTTGGTTCGGCGCACGCCCTTGGCCACCGCGCGCACCTTGCCGGTGCGCCGGGTGAGCACGGTGACGATCCGGTCGGCCTCACCCAGCTTCTGGGTGCGCAGCACGATCCCCTCGTCGCGGTAGAGCGACTGCGGTGTGGTGCTCACCGGCTCAATAGCCCAGCCGGTTGAGCTTCTTCGGGTCGTCCTGCCACTCACCGAGCACCGTGACGTGCAGGGCCAGGTGCACCCGGCCACCCAGCAGCGTCTCCAGCCCGACCCGGGCCTCGCTGCCGATGGCCTTGATCGTCTGCCCGCCCTTGCCCAGCAGCATCGGCTTCTGGGTGGGGCGCTCGACGTGCAGCAACGCGTGGATCTCGGTGAAGACCGCCCCGGGGTCGCGCGGGTCGGGCTTGCGGTGGATCTCCTCGACGGTGACCGCCAGGGAGTGCGGCACCTCCTGCCGCACCTTCTCCAGCGCAGCCTCGCGCACCAGCTCGGTGATCTGCCGCTCGACGTCCTCGTCGGTGGTCTGCTCCTCGGGGTACATCGGCGGCCCCTCGGGCAGCATCCCGATCAGCAGGTCCTCCAGCAGCGTGACCTGGTCACCGGCGACCGCGCTGACCGGCACGATCTCGCGCGCCTCGACCAGCTTGCTGGCCGCGACGAGCTGCTCGGTGATGGCCTTCTTGCTGGCCGCGTCGGTCTTGGTCACCACCAGCACGATCGGGGTGGAGACCTCCCTGAGCTGCCGGGCGATGAACGTGTCCCCGGCGCCGACCGGCTGGTCGGCGGGGATGCAGAAGACGATGACGTCGACCTCGGACAGCGTGTCGCGGACGACGTCGTTGAGCCGCTGGCCGAGCAGGCTCTTGGGCTTGTGCAGCCCCGGGGTGTCGACCAGCACCAGCTGGCCGGCCGGGCGGTGCACCACCCCGCGGATGGCGTGCCGGGTGGTCTGCGGCCGGTTGCTGACGATGCCGACCTTCTCGCCCACCAGCGCGTTCGTCAGCGTGGTCTTGCCGGCGTTCGGCCGGCCCACCAGGCAGGCGAAGCCGCTCCGGTAGGGCGGCTGGTCGGTGTCGGTCACGTGCAGCAGTCTCCCACTGCGCACCGACAGCCCGGCGGGGACGGCTGCGATCATGGGCGCATGCCTCCCCGGTCCCGACGCGAGCAGGGCGAACCGCTGACGGTGACGGCCGCGCGCGACCGCGAGCGGCACGTCACCCAGGTCACCAGCTACGGCTACTTCGCCGCCCGCGGCCCGAAGCGCTCGGTCACCGTCACCCCCGCCCCGCTGCGCTACTGGCAGTACGACCCGGCCGGTCCACTGGTGGTCGCCCTGACCGCGCTCGGCCTCGCCGTGTGGCTGGGCGTGCTCGCCTGGCGGGAGGGTGGCGCGGCGGTCGCCGACGAGCTGCCGATCGCGCTGGCGCTGGCGGCGCTGGTGGTCGCGGGGTCGACCGGCCGGCTCACCGTCTCCGACGCCGGGGTCTCCACCGACATCGCGGGGCTGCGGCAGGTCTCCTCGTTCCGCATCGTGCCGCGGGTGCTGGTCCAGGAGGTCGTGCTCGGCGCGCCGCCGGCCGACTGGCCGAAGGCGCGCCGGCGCGGTGGCTGGTGGCCCGGGCGCACCCGGGTCAGCGTGCGGCACCTGGGCATGGACGGGCAGACCGAGGAGGCGTTCACCGTGCGGGTGCGCGACCCCGAGGCCTTCGCCGACGCCCTCGGCCGCCCGCTGGCCTGAGCCGGTGCGGCGGGGCGTCAGCCCCGACCGCGGAGGGTGCCGTCCGGGCCGGCCAGCAGCACCGGCGCGGACGCGGTCAGGTCGTGCACCGCGGCGAGCCCGGCCGTCTCGACCGACTCCGCGTCGCTGACCACGGCCGCGGCCTCCAGCCCCTCGACCCCGCTGGAGACGGCAGCGGCGACGGCCGCCTGCAGCGCGGTCAGCTGCAGCGAGGGCAGCGCCACGGTGGCGGCCAGGTAGGTGCGCCCGTCGGTGTCGCGGACCGCGGCCCCCTCGGCGGCACCGGTGCGGCCGCGCGCGGAGCGGGCCAGGGTGATCAGCTTGGCGTCCTCGGGATCCAGTTCAGCAGCGCTCACGAGGCGTCAGGATTCCACGGTGGCCGGCTCGGGCTGCCGGGCGGTGGTGGCGACGTCGTCCTCGGTGTCGCCGTCGTCGTCCGAGCCGGGCTCGGGCACCCGGTTGACCAGGATGGTGTCGATCTGGTTCCGCCGCCCGCCGGTGCTCTCCGCGAGCAGGTGCAGCCCACCGACCTCGGCGGCCGACCCCTCGATCGGCACCATGCCGATCTCCCGGGCGAGCAGCCCGCCCACGGTCTCCACCCCGTCGTCGTCGGGCAGCTCGACCTTGAACAGGTCGGCGAGGTCCTCGACCGGCAGCCGCGCGGTGATCCGCACCGACCCGTCGGGCAGCTCCTCGACGGGCGGGCGCTGCACGGTGTCGTGCTCGTCGTCGATCTCGCCGACGATCTCCTCGAGGATGTCCTCGATGGTGACCAGGCCGGCGAAGCCGCCGTACTCGTCGACGACGACGGCCATGTGGGTGCGCGAAGCCTGCATCTCCCGCAGCAGCTCGTCGACCGGCTTGGACTCCGGCACGAAGGTGGCCGGGCGCATCAGGTCCTCGACCTGCGGGCCCGGGTCACCGGAGGCGAGCCCCTGCGACCGGCGGACCAGGTCCTTGAGGAAGACCACGCCGATGATGTCGTCGACGTTCTCCCCGATCACCGGGATGCGGGAGAACCCGCTGCGCAGGCTGAGCGCCATCGCCTGGCGCAGGTTCTTGCCGCGCTCGATCCACACCACGTCGGGGCGGGGCACCATCACCTCGCGGGCGATGGTGTCACCGAGCTCGAAGACGCCGTGGATCATGTTCCGCTCGCCGGCCTCCACGACGCCGCGCTCCTCGGCCATGTCGACCAGCTCACGCAGCTCGACCTCGCTGGAGAACGGTCCGTCGCGGTAGCCGCGGCCCGGGGTGATGGCGTTGCCGATCAGGATCAGCAGCGTGGCCACCGGGCCCAGCAGCCGGCCGAGCAGCCGGATCAGCCCGGCCGCCGCCAGCCCGATCGGGTAGGCGTGCTGGCGGCCCAGCGTGCGGGGGCCGACGCCGACGAGCACGTAGCTCACCACCGTCATGACGGCGGCGGCACTGGCGATCCCCGCGGCCAGGCCCTCGACCAGGTCGTAGAGCACGACGGCGACCACCACCGCGGCGGTCATCTCGCAGACGATCCGCAGCAGCAGGAGCAGGGCCACGTGCCGCGCCCGCTCCGCCATGACCTCCGACAGCGCGGGCGCCCGCTTGACCCCGTCGCGACGGAGCTCCTCGACCCCGGCCGGGGACAGCCGCTGCAGGGCGGCGTCGAGCGCGCCGAAGACACCGGCGAGCAGGACGAGGAGGACGGCGATCACCAGCAGGACGATCGCTGTCGTGCTCATCGGACCCCCGGCTCCTGGGGCTCGCCGGTCGCCGGTTCCCCGGTCGCCGGTTCCCCGGTGATCGGTACGCGGGGTACGGAGCGCCAGCCCTCCAGCAGCGAGGACTGCAGGCCGAACATCTCCTTCTCCTCGTCGGGCTGCATGTGGTCGTAGCCCAGCAGGTGGAGCACGCCGTGGGTGGCCAGCAGCAGCAGCTCGTCGGCCATCGAGTGGCCGGCGGCCCGCGCCTGGCGGACCGCCACGGCCGGGCAGAGCACGACGTCGCCGAGCAGGGCCGGGCCCGGCTCGGGGTCGTCGGGACGGCCGGTGTCCAGCTCGTCCATCGGGAAGGCGAGGACGTCGGTCGGCCCCTTCTCCCCCATCCACCGCTCGTGCAGGGTGGCCATGTAGTCGACGTCGACGCAGAGCACCGACAGCTCGGCCAGCGGGCTGACGTCCAGGCTGTCGAGAACGTAGCGACAGACGCCGGCCAGCGCGTCCTGGTCGACGGCGATCTCGGACTCGTTGGCGACCTCGACGGGCACGGCGGTCAGCTCCCCTGCTGCCGGCGGGGGCGGGCCGCCCGGGACGGACCGGCATCGGCCCCGGTCGCGCTCTGCCGGGCGACGTCCCACCGCTCGTAGGCGTCGACGATGTCGCCGACCAGGCGGTGGCGCACCACGTCGGAGCTGCTCAGCATCGAGAAGTGCACGTCGTCGACGCCCTGCAGGATGTCCCGGACCACCCGCAGGCCGCTCTGCGCACCACCGGGCAGGTCGACCTGGGTGACGTCGCCGGTGACGACCATCCGGGAGCCGAACCCGAGCCGGGTGAGGAACATCTTCATCTGCTCGGCGGTGGTGTTCTGCGCCTCGTCGAGGATGACGAACGCGTCGTTCAGCGTGCGGCCGCGCATGTAGGCCAGCGGCGCGACCTCGATGGTGCCCGCCTGCATGAGCCGCGGGATCGACTCGGGGTCGACCATGTCGTGCAGCGCGTCGTAGAGCGGGCGCAGGTACGGGTCGATCTTGTCCGACAGCGACCCGGGCAGGTAGCCCAGCCGCTCACCGGCCTCGACCGCGGGGCGGGTCAGGATGATCCGGTTGACCTGCTTGGTCTGCAGCGCCTGCACGGCCTTGGCCATCGCCAGGTAGGTCTTGCCGGTGCCGGCCGGACCGATGCCGAAGACCACGCTGTGGGTGTCGATCGCGTCGACGTAGCGCTTCTGGTTCAGCGTCTTGGGCCGGATCGTGCGGCCGCGGCGGCTGATGATGTCCAGGCTGAGCACGTCGGCCGGGCGCTCGGAGCCGCCGGCCTTGAGCATCGCGACGACCCGGCGGACCGAGTCGGGCCGGAGCACCTGGCCGGTGGCGAGCAGGGCGATCAGCTCGTCGAAGACCCGGACGGCGAAGGCGTTGTCCGCCGGCTGGCCGGTGACGGCGATCTCGTTGCCGCGCACGTGGACGTCGGCGACGAGCTCGTCCTCGACCAGGCGGAGGAGCTCGTCCCCGGAGCCGAGCAGGGCGACCATGGAGACGGTCTCGGGAACGGTGATGGCGGTGCGGACGGCCGCCGGTGCGGCCGCGCTGTCCGAGACGCCGGCTGCCGCGGCACGCGCGGACAGCTCACGGGCCGATGTGTTGAGGGCGGCCGGAACGGCGTCTGGTGAGGTGTCGGGCAAGTACGCTCGACCCTGCCTTCCTGCGACGGGGCTGTGACCTCCGCGAGTCTACCCGCGCCACGCTCCCCCGGCCGGGCCGGCGCAGCGGCGGATCACCCCGGGGGCCAGGTCATCCCCCGGCCACCGAGCACGTGCAGGTGCACGTGGTGCACGGTCTGCCCGCCGTCCGGCCCGCTGTTGACCACCAGCCGCCAGCCGGGCTCGGGGCTCCCCGCCGTCGCCAGCCCCTCCTGCTCCGCGACCGCCTGCGCGGCGGCCAGCAGCTCGGCGGCCAGCGCCGGGTCGGCGGCGGCCAGCCCACCGATCGTCGGGTGGTGGTCCCGGGGGACGACGAGGACGTGGGTGGGCGCCTGCGGGGAGATGTCCCGGAACGCCAGGGTGCGGTCGGTCTCCCGGACGACGTCGGGGGCGATCTCCCCGGCGACCATGCGGCAGAACAGGCAGTCGCTGCTGGACCCGGTCATGCCGGCAACCGTAGTGCCGGGTGGGGATGCGGAACGACGACGGTGGTTGCGTGGTGCGCAATTCGGTGCCCTGCGGTCAAGTCGGCGGGCCGGCCTGCCGAGAGGTCGTGGGACGGATCCCACCGTCCCCGGCGTCAGGAGTGCGAGCGATGAGGTTCGGAGCGAACCGGCAAGCGGGTGAGGACACCACCGCCCTGCTGGCGGAGGCGCGCTCGGACGTCACCGCGGTCACCCGGGTGCTGGTCGCCCTGGGCGGCGCCAGGACCGAGGACGAGGTGGCCCGGGCCGCGCTGGACACGGTGCGGGAGGAGTTCGGCTGGGCCTACGGCTCCTACTGGCGGATCTCCCCCGACGACCACGCCCTGCACTTCGCCGTCGAGTCCGGCACCGCCGGTCAGGAGTTCCGCGAGGTGACCCTGACCGCCTCCTTCGCCGAGGGGGTGGGGCTCTCCGGCCGCGCCTGGCAGAGCCGGGACCTGTTCTTCGTGGCCGACCTGGGCGAGATGACCGACTGCGTCCGCGCTCCCGCCGCCCAGCGGGCGGGGGTGCGCAGCGGGGTGTGCTTCCCGGTCACGCGCCAGGGCCAGGTCATCGGCACGATGGACTTCTTCACCACCGACACCCTGTGCCCGTCGGCGGAGCGGCTGGCCGCGCTGCGCGCCGTCGGCCTGCTGGTGTCCCAGGCGTTCGGCCGGGTCGCCGAGGCCGCCGACCAGAAGCGCGCCGCCGGCGACGTCGCGGCCACCACCACCCTGCTGCGGGCGTTGAGCCGGGCGACCAGCGCCGAGGGCGCGGTCACCACCGCGCTGGACACGATCCGGCGCGAGTTCGACTGGCACTACGGCTCCTACTGGCGCCTGGACGACGACCGCGGCGCGCTGGTGCTCTCCCTGGAGTCCGGCGACCTGGGCACCGAGTTCCACGCGGTGAGCCGCGATGCGGGCTTCGCCAAGGGCGTCGGCGTGGCCGGGCGCACCTGGGCCGCGCAGGACCTGGTCTTCGTGGAGGACCTGGGCTCGGTCACCGACTGCGTCCGGGCGCCCTCGGCCCGGGCCGCGGGCGTGCGGTCCGGCGTGTGCCTGCCGATCGTGGTCGGCGGGCGCATCGTGGGCACGATGGACTTCTTCGCCAAGCGGACGCTGATCATGGCCGACAGCCGCAAGGACGCCCTGCGCAACACCGCCTTCCTCATCGGCCAGACGATGGAGCGGCTCGCCGCGGCCACCCGCATCGCCGACGCCGGCCGGGAGATGGTCGCCTCCATCGACGAGGTCCAGCGCAACGTCGCCGAGGCCACCCAGGTCGCCGGCGACGGGCAGCGGGTCGCCGGGGAGGCCAGCGACTTCGTCGCCGGGCTCGGCCGCTCCAGCGCGGAGATCGACAAGGTGGTCAAGGTGATCAACGGGATCGCCGAGCAGACCAACCTGCTCGCCCTCAACGCCACCATCGAGGCCGCGCGCGCCGGTGACGCCGGCAAGGGCTTCGCGGTCGTCGCCGGGGAGGTCAAGGAGCTGGCCCGGGAGACCGCGCAGGCCACCGAGGACGTCAGCAGCCGGGTGGCCACCATCCAGGGCGACGTGCAGAACGTCGTCGGCGCGCTCACCTCGATCCAGGAGATCGTCGGCCGGATCAACGAGACCCAGCAGCACATCGGCGCGGTCCTCACCGAGCAGGCCGGCGTCACGCGCAGCATCGTCGAGCTGGGCTGACACCCGGCCGGCCGGAGGTCAGCCGGCCGGCCGGCCCTGGCTGCGGGTGGCGGTCAGCGAGCCGAGCAGGGCCAGCCCCTCGGCGCTGGGCGAGCCCGGCTCGGCGTGGTAGACGACCAGCTGCTGGCCGGGGGTGGCCCGGACGTCGAAGGACTGCATGCGCAGGGTGAGCGGGCCGACCTCGGGGTGGACGAACCGCTTGACCTCCATCGACTTGCCCCGGGCGTCGTTGCGCGCCCACAGCCGGGCGAACTCCGGGCTCTCCCGCTGGAGCCGGTCGACGACCGCGCGGATGCGGGGCGCGTCGCCCCAGGACCCCTGGGCCAGGCGGAAGCCGGCGACGGTGGCGGCGGCCGCGGCCGGCCAGCCGGCGTAGAAGCCGCGCGCGGCCGGGTCCAGGAACAGCGCGAGGACCAGGTTCCGCGCGGTCGGGAAACCCCGGAACAACGCGTCGCCCAGCTGGTTGGCGGCCAGCACGTCGTAGGCCCGGCCCAGCACCAGCGCCGGGGTGTCCGGCCACCGGTCCATCAGCTCCAGCAGGGCCGGGTCGACCCGCTCCGGCACCGGCTCCCACGTCGGGCGCGGGCTCAGCCCGGCCAGCCGGTAGGCGTGCTGGCGGCCGTCCTCGGACAGCTGCAGCGCCTGGGCGAGGGCATCGAGGACCTGCGCCGAGGGGCTCCGCTCGCGGCCCTGCTCCAGCCGCGTGTAGTAGTCGACGCTGACCTCGGCGAGCATCGCGACCTCCTCCCGCCGCAGCCCGGCCACCCGGCGCACCCCGTGGGTCGCCAGGCCGAGCTGACCGGGGGTCACCCCGGCGCGCCGGGCTCGCAGGAAGTCACCCAGTGCGGAGGCCATGACCCGACCGTAGGTCGCCCGGTGCCGCCGTGGGTGGGTGCGGTTCTCCCAGGCACGGCGCAGCCTGGTCCGGGGCGGACATCGCCGAGACGGTGGTCGCCATGACCGACACAGCGCCCTCTGACCCCCTCACCACACCCACCCCCGGGAAGGTGGTGGTGCTGACCGGCGCGAGCAGCGGGATCGGCGCGGCCACCGCGCTGCGGCTGGCCGCCGAGGGGCACCACCTCGTGCTGGGCGCCCGGCGGGAGGACCGGCTCCGCGAGGTCACCGACCGGATCCGGGCGGCCGGCGGGTCCGCCGAGCACCACCCGCTCGACGTGACCGACGCCGGCGACGTGCGCGCCCTGGTCGACGGGGTGGTGCGCGAGCACGGCCGGGTCGACGTGCTGGTGAGCAACGCCGGGGTGATGCCGCTGTCCCGGCTGGACGCGCTGCTCGTCGAGGAGTGGGAGCGGATGATCGACGTCAACCTCCGGGGGCTGCTGCACGGCATCGCCGCCGTCCTGCCGCACTTCCAGCGCCAGGGATCCGGGCACTTCGTGACCGTCGCCTCCGTCGGCGCGCACCGGGTCTCCCCCACCGCGGCGGTGTACTGCGCCACCAAGTACGCGGCCTGGGCGGTCACCGAGGGCCTACGGCTGGAGGTCGACCCGAGCATCCGGGTGACCACGGTGACGCCGGGGGTGGTGGAGACCGAGCTCGCCGACTCGATCACCGACCCGGTGGCCGCCGACCTCATGCGCACCTACCGCGCCACGACCCTGCCGCCCGACGTCATCGCCGGGGCCATCTCCTACGCCCTGGGCCAGCCGGCGGGCGTCGACGTCACCGAGCTGATCGTGCAGCCGACGGCGCAGCGCTGACGCGGTCGGTGCTGCCCCACCCCCGCGCGGCGAGGCGGAGGTGGCGGGGCGGACATGGTGGGGGGGGACGTGGTGCTGCGCCGGGCCATGGGCGACGATGGTGCGCCCGTTCCCCTGATCCCCGGAGGTCCCGTCATGTCCGCTCCGCAGCCGCACCCGAGGACGTAGTGCGCACCGGTTCCGCCGTCCGGTCGGGTGGCCTCGTACAAGCGAACAGGAAACTGAGCAGGCGCGGCTTCCTCGCCGGCGCCGCGGCCACCGTCACGGCCGCCACGCTGGCCGCCTGCGGGAACCGCACCTCCCCCGTGTCCGACGCCGGGGGCTCCGCCGCCCCGACTCCCAGCGGCCGCCCGACCCTCACCATCGGCGCCATCCCCGACCAGGACCCCGAGCTCCTGCAGCGCCTCCACGGCACCGTCGCCGACGCGATGTCCGACGCGCTCGGCCTCGACGTCACCTACCAGCCGGTGACCGACTACGGCGCCGCCGTCTCCCTGTTCCGCACCGGCGACCTGGACCTGGTCTGGTTCGGCGGCCTCACCGGCGTGCAGGCCCGGTTGCAGACCCCCGGCGCCGAGCCGATCGCCCAGCGCGACATCGACGAGGACTTCCACTCGGTGTTCGTGGTCAACACCGCCACCGGGCTCGCGCCGTCCGAGGACCTCACCCCGCTGGCCGACCTGCGGTTCACCTACGGCAGCGAGACCTCCACCTCCGGGCGGCTGATGCCGGCCTGGTTCCTGCAGCAGCAGGGGGTCGACCCGGCGGGCTTCCCGGGCGGGCCCGGCTTCTCCGGCTCGCACGACGCCACGCTGGCGCTGGTCGCGTCGGGCAGCTACCAGGCCGGCGTGCTCAACGAGCAGGTGTGGACCTCGCGCAGCGAGGAGGGCGCGGTCGACCCCGCGGTGGTGCGGTACGCCCGCACCCCGGCCTACCACGACTACCACTGGCTGCTCGGTCCGCAGGCCGTCGAGCGGGTCGGGAACGACCTGCCCGGCCGGCTGACCGACTGGTTCACCGGGCTGTCGGCCGAGGACCCGGACGACGCCGCCGTGCTCGAGCTGTTCGGCGCCGGGGCGTTCATCCCGACCGAGGCGTCGAACTACACGCAGATCGAGGAGATCGGCCGCGAGCTGGGGCTGGTCAGCTGAGCGCCGTCCTCCGGCTGGACGGCGTCTCGGTCCGCTATGGCGGCACCACCGCGCTCACCGGCGTCGACCTGACCGTCGGCGCCGGTGAGCGGGTGGCGCTGGTCGGGCCGTCCGGCGCCGGCAAGTCGACGCTGCTCGGGCTGGTCAACGGCTCGGTGCTGCCCACCGCGGGGTCGCTGGAGGTGCTCGGCGCCGACCCGGCGGCGCTGCGCGGGCCGGCGCTGCGCCGGCTGCGCGCGCGGGTCGGGACGGTGCACCAGCACCTGGAGCTGGTCGGCCAGCTGCGGGTGGTGCACAACGTGAACGCCGGCCGGCTCGGTGACTGGTCGGCGGCCCGGGCGGCCTGGTCGCTGGTGCGCCCGCAGGGGATGCCGGAGGTGCTGGCCGCGCTGGCGGCGGTGGGGCTGGCCGACCGGGCGTACGAGCGCACCGAACGGCTGTCCGGCGGGCAGCGGCAGCGGGTGGCGGTGGCCCGGCTGCTGGTGCAGGGCCCCGAGCTGGTGCTCGCCGACGAGCCCGCCTCCGCGCTCGACCCGGTGCTCGCCGACGCGGTGCTCGGCCTGCTGGCCGGGCTCGCAACCGAGCGGGGCGGCGCGCTGGTGGCCTCGCTGCACGACCCGGCGCTGGCGCTGCGGCACTGCACCCGGGTGGTCGGGCTGGTGGACGGGTGGGTGGTGCTCGACGCGCCCGCCGAGCGGCTGACCGTCGGTGACCTGGCCGAGTTCTACGGGGCGCCCCGGTGACCGTGCTGACCGCGGTCGCGCCCCGGCTGCAGCGGGTGCCCGCCCGGTGGGCCTGGGGGCTGGGGGCGCTCGCCGTCGTCGGCTGGGCGCTGGCCGGCGCCGGGCTGTTCGCCGGCGAGGTGGTCAACCGGTCCGGGACGGCGCAGTTCGGCCGGTTCGCCGCGGCCGCCCTCTCCCCCTCGCTCGACCCCGCCTTCCTGTCCGTGCTCGGCACCGCGACGCTGGTGACGATCGCCTACGCGGCGCTGGGCACCGCGCTGGCGGTCGGGCTCGGGGCGGTGGGCGCGGTCGCCGTCGCCCGCACCACCTGGGGACGGCGGCGCCTCGGCTGGCTGCTGGCCCGCGGCGCCCTCGCCGTCCCGCGCGGGCTGCACGAGGCGGTGTGGGGCCTGCTGCTGGTCAACCTGCTGGGCCTGGACCCGTGGGTGGGCGTGCTGGCGATCGGCATCCCGTACGGGGCGGTGACGGCGAAGGTGTTCGCCGACCTGCTCGACGAGGTGCCGCGCGGTGCGCACGACGCGCTGCTCGCCGCCGGCGCGGGGCGGGTGGCCGCCGTCGTCTACGGGCTGCTGCCGCCGGCGTCGGGTGGGCTGCTGTCGTACTCCTTCTACCGGCTGGAGTGCGCGGTGCGGTCGGCGGTGGTGCTCGGGCTGATCGGCGCCGGTGGGCTGGGCTACCAGCTGTCGTTGTCGTTCAGCTCCCTGCGCTGGGAGCAGGTGTGGACCTGCGTCTACGCACTCACCGCCCTCTGCGTGCTGGCCGTGGTGGCCGGGCGGGCGGTGCGCCGGCGGGTCGCCGCCCCGCGCTCGTCGGGGGACCTGCTCGAGCGCGACCCGGCGCTCACCGCCGCGGTGGCGGTCACCGTCGCCGGGGTCGGGTGGGCGTGGTGGTACCTGGCGGTCTCCCCCGCGACGCTGGTCTCCGACCGCACCGGCGAGCAACTCCGGTACGTGCTGTCCGCCGCGTGGCCGCCGGACACCGACGCCGGCCTGCTGCGGGCGGTGGTCGCCGCGGCGGTGGAGACGCTGCAGATGTCGGTGATCGCGATCGCGGTCGCCACCGTCGGGGCGGTGCTGCTGGCCGGGATCGCCGCGCACCCGGCCGGGCGGCCCGGTCCGCTGCGCCGGCTGGTGGGCAGCGTCGTCCGGCTGGCGTTGCTGCTGCTGCGTGCGGTGCCGCCGCCGGTGTGGGCGCTGGTGCTGCTGTTCGTGCTGCTGCCCGGCGTGCTGCCCGGGGCGCTGGCGCTGGGCGTCTACACGCTGGGGGTGCTGGGCCGGCTGGCCGCGGAGGCGACCGAGGAGCTCGACCCGCGGCCCCGGGCGGCACTGGCGGCGATGGGAGCGCCACCGGTGGCCGGCTGGCTGTACGGGGTGGCGCCGCGGGCGGTCGGGCCGGTGCTGGCCTACGCGCTGTACCGGTGGGAGGTGGCGATCCGGGACACCGTGCTGATCGGGCTGCTCGGCGCCGGCGGGCTGGGGGCACTGCTGGCGACGTCGCTGGCCACCTTCGACTGGGGCGCGGTGACGACGGTGCTGGTGGCGACCGTGCTGCTGACCGCCGCGGTCGACCTGGTCAGCGCCCGCGCCCGGCAGGCGCTGAGGTAGCCGGCCGACCCTGCCCTCGGTTGATCATCGGCGTTCGGCTGCCCGCGCCGGCGTGTCGGGCGACCACTCGCCGATGATCAACGGGAGGTCAGGCCCAGCGGGTCCTGACGCTCAGCGCGGCCAGCGCCGCGGCGCCGGCGGTGGAGGTCCGCAGCACCTCGGTGCCCAGCCGCACCGACTGGGCACCGGCGGCGCGGAAGGCCACCACCTCGCCGTCGGTGAGCCCGCCCTCGGGGCCGACGACGACGGCGACGCTGCCGGTGGCCGGCACCTCGACCCGGGCGAGGGGGTCCCGCGCCTGCTCGTGCAGCACCAGGGTGAGGTCGACGTCGGCGAGCAGGCCGATGACCTGCCGGGTGGTCATCGGCTCGGTCACCTCGGGCACCCGGGGGCGGCGGGCCTGCTTGCTGGCGGCGCGGGCGGCGGAGCGCCACTTGGCCAGGCCCTTCTCCACCCGGTCCTCGCGCCAGCGGGTGACGCAGCGGGCCGCGGTCCAGGGCACGATCCGGTCGACGCCGAGCTCGGTGGCGAGGTCGACGGCGAGCGGCCCGCGGTCGCCCTTGGGCAGCGCCTGGACCAGCACGAACTCCGGCTGCGGGGCGGGCACCTCGTGCCGGGTGTGCACCTGCACCCGCAGCCCGCGCGGCCCGGCGTCGGTGACCGTGCCCTCGACGAGCAGGCCCCGGCCGTCGGCGACCTTGACCCGCTCGCCGGCGGTCAGCCGCAGCACGTCGACGGCGTGCCGTCCCTCGGCGCCGTCGACGGTGACCTCAGCGGCGTCGGGCAGCTCGTCGACGAGGAAGAGCGGGGCGCCGTCGGCCGTCGGCTCCTGGGCGTCGGCCGAGGGCTCGCTCATCGGCCGTTGAACGCGTCGCGTACCCGGGAGAACAGGCCGCCGCCGTGGTTGGCCGCGGCGCCGTCGGCCAGCTCCTCGCCGCGCAGTGCGGCGAGCTCGCGCAGCAGCTCCTGCTGGCGCTCGTCGAGCCGGCTGGGGGTCTGCACGTCGATGTGCACCTGCAGGTTGCCGCGCCCGGTACCGCGCAGCCGCGGGGCGCCGTGCGCGCGCAGGGTGAGCACGCTGCCGGACTGGGTGCCGGCGCGGATGTCGAGGTCCTCGACCCCGTCGAGGGTCTCCAGCTTCAGCGTGGTGCCCAGCGCGGCGGCGGTCATCGGCAGGGTGACCCGGCAGTGCAGGTCCTCGCCGTCGCGGGTGAAGACGGCGTGCGGGCGCTCGTGCACCTCGACGTAGAGGTCGCCGGCCGGGCCGCCGCCGGGGCCGACCTCGCCGTGGCCGGCCAGCCGGATGCGCATGCCGTCCTCGACGCCGGCGGGGATCTTCACCGGGATGGTGCGGCGGGCGCGGACCCGGCCGTCACCGGCGCACTGCGGGCACGGGTTCGGGATGACCTGGCCGGTGGCCTGGCACGTGGGGCAGGGGCGGCTGGCGATGACCTGGCCGAGGAAGGAGCGCTGCACGCTCTGCACCTCGCCGCGGCCGTTGCAGGTGGAGCAGGTCTCCGGGTGGGTGCCCGGCGCGGTGCCGGCACCGGTGCAGACGTCGCAGAGGACCGCGGTGTCGACGGTGATCTCCGTCGTCGTCCCGAAGACGGTCTCGGCCAGGTCGAGCTCGACCCGGATCAGCGCGTCGCTGCCCTCCCGGACCCGGCCGCGCGGGCCGCGCGCGCCCCCGGCGCCGCCGAAGAAGGCGTCCATGATGTCGCCGAGCCCGCCGAAACCGGCCGCGTTGCCGAACGGGCTGCCGCCGCGGCCACCGCCGGCGTCGTAGGGGTCACCGCCCAGGTCGATGATGCGGCGCTTCTCCGGGTCGGTCAGCGCCTCGTAGGCGCGGCTGACCTCGCCGAAGCGCTCCTTCGCCCCCGGGTCCGGGTTGACGTCGGGGTGCAGGTCCCGCGCCATCCGGCGGTAGGCCTTCTTGATCTCGGAGTCGGTCGCTCCGGGGGCCAGGCCCAGCACGCCGTAGTAGTCGGTCGCCATGCAGTCTTGTCCCGTCCTCAGCTCTCGGCCAGCAACTGGCCGACGTAGCGGGCCACGGCTCGTACCGCGGCCATGTTCCCTGCGTAGTCCATCCGGGTGGGCCCGACGACGCCGAGGCCGCCGAGCGCCTGGTCGCCGGACCCGTAGCCCACGGAGACGAACGACGCGGCGGTCAACGCCTCGTGCTCGTTCTCCTCGCCGATGCTCACCGTCACCGTGCTCGGGCCCACCTCAGCCATCAACCGCAGGACGACCACCTGTTCTTCCAGGGCCTCCAGCAGCGGGCGGAAGGTGCCGGGGAAGTCCAGCGCGCTGCCCTGCGCGAGGTTCGCCGTGCCGCCGATGACCAGCCGGTCCTCCGACGGCTCGACCAGCGTCTCCAGCAGGGTGGCGCTGACCGCGGCGACCAGCGGCCGCAGGTGCGGCCGGGCGTTGTCGACCAGGTCGCCGATCTTGTCGCTCGCCTCGACCAGCTTCTTGCCGGTGAACGCGGCGTTGAGCAGCGTGCGCAGCTCGGCGACGGTCTCCGGATCGACGTCGTCCGGGCTGTCGACCACGCGCTGCTCGACCCGGCCGGTGTCGGTGATGAGCACCATGAGCAGCCGACTGCTGGTCAGCGGCACCAGCTCCAGGTGCCGGACGGCGGAGCGCGACAGCGTGGGGTACTGGATGACGGCGACCTGTCGGGTCAGCTGGGCCAGCAGCCGGACGCTGCGGCCGAGCACGTCGTGCAGGTCGACGGCGCCGTCGAGGAACTTCTCGATCGCCCGCCGCTCGGCCACCGACAGCGGCTTCACCGAGGACAGCCGGTCGACGAAGAGGCGGTAGCCCTTGTCGGTGGGCACCCGCCCGGCGCTGGTGTGCGGCTGGGTGATGTACCCCTCCTCCTCCAGCACCGCCATGTCGTTGCGGATGGTGGCCGGGGAGACCCCGAGGTCGTAGCGGGCCGCGAGCGCCTTGCTCCCCACCGGGTCGTTGGTGGAGACGTAGTCCTGGACGATCGCTCGCAGCACGCTCAGGCGCCGGTCGTCGTGCGCCACGGCTGACACCTCCCGTACCGGTTCGACGGGCCCGCGCACGGTCGGCCAGGACGCGTCCTGGCACTCACGCGAGTCGAGTGCCAGCATACGACCGCCCGCCACCCCCGTCCCCCGGCTCGCGCAGCTGGGCGGGAGCGCCGGTCGAGTCGGCGGCGTTCACGTCCACCGCGTGACCCGGCTCTTCAGATCGTCGACGACGGATCGTCGCAGCACGACGTCACCCCCGGTCGAATACAGCGTGCGCTCCAGCCGCCGTGACCTGATCCGGAGCTGCACCGGTCGCGGGGTCACGGGCCCCGTCGGGTCAGGGAACGTGGGATCGATGCCAGCGGCCGTCGTCGGCGGAGCCTCCTGCCGGCCCACTAGGGTGGACGGCGGTCGTGAGCACCCTCACGGGTGTCCGGGGGAAACGGGAGGACCAGCTCTGATCTTCAAGGCGGTGCGGGACGGGCGGCCGTATCCCGACCACAACTTCTCCACCCGTGACTGGGCGATGATCCCGCCGCGGCAGATCCGGCTCGACACGCTGGTCACCACCAAGCGCGAGCTCGCCCTGGACGCCCTGCTGGCCGACGACTCCACCTTCTACGGCGACCTGTTCCCGCACGCCGTCCAGTGGCAGAACGAGATGTACCTGGAGGACGGCCTGCACCGGGCGCTGCGCGCTGCCCTGCAGCAGCGCAACGTCATCCACGTGCGGGTGCTCGACCTGGACGCCCTGATGCGCGAGTCGGCCCCCCGGCACGCCGCGCCGGACACCGCGGAGCTGCCCGCGGTGACCGCCCGGTCCGCGACTCCCGGCGAGACCGCCGCCCCCTGGGGCAGCGGGCCGTGGAACGCCCACCGCGGGGACGCCGCGCTGGACCTCGACCCGCCCCGCTAGAGCCAGCCCTTCTCCTCCGCGACCCGGGCGGCCTCCACCCGGGTGCGCGCCCCGGTCTTGCCGATCGCCGAGGACAGGTAGTTGCGCACCGTCCCCTCGGACAGGAACAGCCGCCCGGCGATGTCGGCCACGGTCGCCCCGTCGGCCGCCGCCCGCAGCACGTCGGCCTCCCGGGTCGACAGCGGCGTGGCGCCCAGCGCCAGCGCCGCCGCGGCCAGGTCGCGGTCGATCACCCGCTCCCCCGCCACCACCGCGCGGATCGACCGGGCGAGCTCGGCCACCGGCGAGTCCTTGACCAGGAACCCGGCCGCGCCCACCTCCATCGCTCGGCGCAGGAACCCCGGTCGGCCGAACGTGGTCAGCACGACCGCGCGGACGCCGGGCAGCTCGGCCGCCAGCTCGCGCGCGGCCTCGATGCCGTCCTGGCCGGGCATCTCGATGTCCAGCAGCGCGACGTCGGGCCGGTGCTCCCGGGCGACTGCCAGCACCAGGTCACCGCGGCCGACCTCGGCCACCACCTCGATGTCCTCCTCCAGGTCCAGCAGCGCCCGCAGCGCCCCGCGCACCAGGGTCTGGTCCTCGGCCAGCAGCACCCGGATCACCGGGTCACCGCATCGGCCGGCTGCAGCGGCACCCGCACCGCGAGCCGCCAGCCCCCGCCGTCCACCGGCCCCGCGCTGAGCTCCCCGCCCAGCGCGGCCACCCGCTCCCGCAGCCCGGCCAGCCCCGAGCCCGACGATCCGCCGACCACCTGGATCCGCTCCGCCGTCCCGTTCCCGTCGTCCTCCACCGCCAGCTCCGCAGTGACGCCGTCCTCGGTGAGCGTGACGGTCACCCGCCGGGCGCCGCTGTGCCGCAGCACGTTCGTGGCCGCCTCCCGCACCACCCAGCCCAGCGCGTCGTCGACGGTGCCCGGCAGCGCCGGCACCCGGTCGGGCAGCCGGACGGCGATCCCCGCCCCGGTGAGCGCGGACCGCGCCTCGGCCAGCGCCTGGGCGGCGTTGACCGAGCGGTAGCCGCTGACCGCCTCGCGGACCTCCGCCAACGCCCGGCGGGCCGCCTCCTCGACGTCCCCCATCTCCGCCGCCGCCCGGGCCGGGTCCCGCTCGGCCAGCCGGCGGGCCAGCTCGCTCTTCAGCGCGATCAGCGACAGCGAGTGCCCGAGCAGGTCGTGCAGGTCGCGGGCGAAGCGCAGCCGCTCCTCGGTGACGGCGTTGCGGGCCAGCTCCTCCCGCGCCTCGGTGAGCTCGCGGTTGACCTGGATCAGGTACCGGGTGCCCTGGATGGCGAAGGCGGTGAGCAGGCAGATCGGCGGCAGGAACAGCGACGTCAGCGCGCCCTCGGCCAGCAGCACGGCCAGGCAGACCCCGGCCGCACCGAGCACCCCGGGCCACACCCACCGCTGCGGCACCGCGGCGGCCACGGCGGCCGACACGTAGATCATCAGCCCGGCCCAGCTGGCGCCGTAGGCCACCGCCAGCCCGACCGCCACCACGACCATCCCGACCAGGTCCGGGCGCAGCCCGCGCGGCCGGCCCAGATCGCCGATCACGTTGAGGTAGAGCCCGGTGAAGACGACCAGCCCGAGGGCGCCCACCCAGCGGGCCGGCGCCGGGCGGTCGGTGGTGACCAGGTCGACGATCGGGAAGACCTGGAACAGCAGCCACGGCAGCGCCCACACCGCCCGCCCCCACCAGCTCCCGCCGCCCATGACGGCGACGCTAGCCCCCGACACGGCAGCGGTTCAGCCGGCGACCGCGTGCAGCGGACGACGACGGGCGACCAGCAGCGCCGCGGCGGCGAACAGGACGCCGAAGCCGACCAGGACCACCACCGGGGTGCCGCGGAACGCGCCGGCCGCCACGTCGCGGCCCAGCTCGGCGAACCAGTACGACGGCAGGGCGTGGGCCAGCGCCACCATCCCGTCCGGGAGCATCTCCACCGGGAACCAGAGGCCACCCAGCGCGGCCAGCACCGTGCCGAGGATGCCGATGGCGGCACCCGCGGCCTGGGCGTCCAGCGCCAGCCCCACCGCGACGCCGAGGGCCACGAAGACCACCGACCCCACCCACAGCGCCCCGACCAGCGCCAGCCAGGTGCCCAGACCGAGTTGGACACCGTTGACGACGCGCCCGACCAACGCGACCACGACGAGGCTGGGCAGCACCAGCAGCGCCCCGACCACGACGTCGACGGCGAACACCGACCCGGTCGGCACCGGCGTCACCCGCAGCTGCCGCAGCCAGCCGGAGGAGCGGTCGAAGGCGATCCGGATCGTCGCGCCGAGCGCTGCGCTGATCGCGCCGTAGGCCATCATCGAGACCAGGACGGCACCGGCGAGGTCCTGGTACGCCCCGGCCGGCACCTGCCCGCCGATGACCTGGGTGAAGAAGATCGTGAACAGCGCCGGCAGCAGCACGGTGAAGAACAGGTACTGCTTGTTGCGCCCCACCCGGCGGAGCTGGAAGAGCAGCAGGTCGGTCATCGGAGGGCTCCTGTCACGGCGCTCGTGAGGTGCAGGAAGGCCTGCTCGAGGCTGGCGCCGCGCACCTCCAGTTCGGGCAGCGCGGCACGGTCGGCGAGCAGCGCGCGCAGTGTCGCCTCGACGTCGGAGGTGGCGAGCTCGACCAGGTCGCCGTCCCCGCCGACCCCGGTGACCCCCGGCAGCCCGGACAGCCCGTCCCGCGGCCCGGGAGAGCGGAACCGGACGGTGCGCCCGGCGATGCGGGCCTTGATCGCGGCCGCGGTCCCGTCGGCGACCACCCGTCCACCGCTCACCACCACGACCCGGTCAGCGACCGCATCGGCCTCGTCGAGGTGGTGGGTGGCGAAGACGACGGTGTGCCCGCGCCCGGCCAGGTCGCGCATCGTCGTCCAGAACGCCTGCCGGCCCTCGACGTCCATGGCCGAGGTCGGCTCGTCCAGCAGCAGCAGCGGAGGCGCACCGGCCAGGGCGAGGGCGAGGAGCACGCGCTGGCGCTGCCCACCGGAGAGCGCGTCGACCGCGCGGTCGAGCAGGCCGCCGATGCCGGCCGTGGCGACCAGGTCCGCCAGCGGCCACGGGTCGGCGTAGCGGCGGCGCACCAGCGCGAGCACCTCACCGACGCGCGCCTCGCTGGGCAGCCCGCCGTGCTGCAGCATCGCGCCCACGCCGCCGGCCTGGAGGGCGGCGGCCGGCTCGCGGCCGAGCAGCCGCACCGTGCCGGCGGCCGGGCGGAACAGGCCGAGGGCGGCGTTGACGACGGAGGACTTGCCGGCCCCGTTGGCGCCGAGCAGGGCGACGGTCTCACCGGCGTCGATGCGCAGGTCGAGGGCGTCGACGGCGAGCGTCGCGCCGTAGCGGACGCTCAGTCCGTCGATCTGCAGAGCGGGTGTCGTGGGCATGCCACGAGCCTGGCGCGCGGCGGGGTGCCGGCGGGAGTGCGAGACGTCGTCCACACCTGGTGACGGATGTCAGGTCACCGGCCGCGGGCCGCCTACGCTCGTCGGGTGGACGTGCTCGAAGACCCTGCGGTCACCGACCCCGCGCTCGAGGTGCTCGGTCGGGTGTTCGGCTACGACGCCTTCCGCGGACCGCAGCGCGAGGTGGTCGACCACGTCGTCGCCGGTGGCGACGCGCTGGTGCTCATGCCCACCGGCGGCGGCAAGTCGCTGTGCTACCAGGTGCCGGCGCTGCTGCGGGAGGGCGTCGGCGTCGTCGTCTCGCCGCTGATCGCGCTCATGCAGGACCAGGTCGACACGCTGCGCGCCCTGGGCGTGCGCGCCGGCTTCCTCAACTCCAGCCAGGACCGCGCCGAGCGCCGGGCCGTCGAGGAGGCCTTCCTCGCCGAGGAGCTCGACCTGCTGTACGTGGCCCCGGAGTCCCTGGGCGGAGGCGCCTCCCCGACCGCCCGCCTGCTCGAACGCGGCCGGATCGCCCTGTTCGCCATCGACGAGGCGCACTGCGTCGCGCAGTGGGGTCACGACTTCCGGCCCGACTACCTCGCCCTGTCGATGCTGCACGAGCGCTGGCCCGACGTCCCCCGGATCGCCCTGACCGCGACGGCCACCCGGGCCACGCACACCGAGATCAGCACCCGGCTGCAGCTGGACGACGCGCTGCACGTGGTCGCCGGCTTCGACCGGCCGAACATCCAGTACCGGATCGCGCCGAAGAACGAGCCGCGCAAGCAGCTGCTGGACCTGCTGCGGACCGAGCACCCCGGGGACGCCGGCATCGTCTACTGCCTGTCCCGGGCCTCGGTGGAGAAGACCGCGGAGTTCCTGGTGGGCCAGGGCATCCCGGCGCTGCCGTACCACGCGGGGCTGGACCAGCGGACCCGCGCGACGCACCAGTCCCGCTTCCTCCGCGAGGACGGACTGGTGATGGTGGCGACCATCGCGTTCGGCATGGGCATCGACAAGCCCGATGTCCGCTTCGTCGCCCACCTGGACCTGCCCAAGTCGGTGGAGGGCTACTACCAGGAGACCGGCCGCGCCGGCCGCGACGGCCTGCCCTCCACCGCGTGGCTGGCCTACGGGCTCGCGGACGTCGTGCAGCAGCGGAAGATGATCGAGTCCTCCGAGGGCGACGCCGCACACCGCCGGGTGCTCTCCGCCCAGCTCGACGCCATGCTGGCGCTCTGCGAGACGGTCGACTGCCGGCGGGTGGGGCTGCTCGCCCACTTCGGCCAGGAGAGCTCACCCTGCGGGAACTGCGACACCTGCCTGAACCCGCCGGAGTCCTGGGACGCCACCGTCCCGGCGCAGATGCTGCTGTCCACGGTGCTGCGGCTGCAGCGCGAGCGCGGGCAGTCCTTCGGTGCCGGCCAGTCGATCGACATCCTGCTGGGCCGGCGCACCGACAAGGTCGCCCAGCACAGCCACGACGAGCTGACCGTCTTCGGCATCGGCACCGACCTGTCCGAGGGTCAGTGGCGCGGCGTCGTGCGGCAGCTGCTGGCCCAGGGGCTGCTCGCGGTGCAGGGCGAGTACGGCACGCTGGCGCTGAACGAGGCGAGCGGTCCGGTGCTGCGCCGGGAGCGCGAGGTGCTGATGCGCCGGGAGCCCGACCGCCCGGTACGGGCCGCCCGGGCTCGTGGGAGCAAGGGCACCGCCCCCGAGCTGCCCGCGTCGGCCACCGCCGCCTTCGAACGGCTGCGGGCCTGGCGCGCCGCCACCGCCAAGGAGCAGGGCGTGCCGGCCTACGTGGTCTTCCACGATGCGACCCTGCGGCAGATCGCCACCGAGGAGCCGGCCGACCTGGCCGCCCTGGGCACGGTCAGCGGCGTCGGCGCGGCGAAGCTGGAGAAGTTCGGCAACCAGGTGCTCGCCGCCCTGCACGGCTGAGACCCCGTTCTCCGCCCCCGTTGCAATGGGACGAGCCTGGCCGTCGGGGTGCGGTCGCGGCAGTGCGAGACGTCGTGGACACGATCTGACATCCGTCAGCTGGAAACGATCCCGTGCGGCGTTGATCACTCCCGGTCGGCGCGTCCGCACAGCGAGGCGGGAGCAGGCGCCCACCAGCTCCTAGCATTCGGCTCGCGGTCCGCCGGCTGGTCACAGGAGCCCTGCCGGCGCGACTGTTGTCCATGTCGGAGGACCGGGCGCCGCCTGCTGGTGCGCACCCGGTGCCCGCGACGTCCGGCCGGTGGCGCTCGGGCGCGCCGGAAGGAGCCCGTTCGTGCGCTGGTCCGCTGCTGGGAGCACCGCCCCACCGACGACGTCGGTGCCCGGACCGCCGCCGGCACCGCCCGTCCGGCCCCGCCGGCGGGCCGAGCACGACGGCACGCTGGAGACCGCGGCCAAGCAGGCCGGGGTGCTCTCCGCGGCCAGCCGGGAGGTCTCCGACACCTCGCGGGAGGCCGCGGAGTCGCTCACCGAGCTGCGCGGTGCCATCTCCGACATCTCGGCCAGCACCTCGCGGGCCTCGGCGGTGGCCGAGGAGGCCGTCCGCGACGCCCAGGCCGTCGACGAGCGGATCGCCGCGCTGCAGACGGCGAGCGAGTCGATCACGGAGATGGTCCGGCTGATCTCCGCGATCAGCCAGCAGAGCCGCTTCCTGGCGCTCAACGCCTTCGTCGAGGCCGCCCGCGCCGGTGACGTCGGCCGCGGATTCGCCGTCGTCGCCGACGAGGTCAAGCAGCTGGCCAGCCGCACCGCCCAGGCCGCCGAGGACATCGGCGCGCAGATCGAGGCGGTGCAGTCCGAGACCCGTCAGGCGGTCAGCGCGATCCAGCGGATCACCGGCACGCTGGGCTCGATCGCCGAGGCACAGGACGCGATCAGCGCCGCCGTCGACCAGCAGCGGGCCGCCACCGACCGGGTCGTGGACAACGTCGACCGGGCCGCGAGCGGCTCGGCGCGGATCACCGACGCGGTGGCGCAGCTGGCCGACAGCCAGCGGCTGGCCTACGTCCGCCGGGCGCTGACCACCGCCCAGGACCTGCTCGACGACGCCGGCGGGGTGGAGCTCGGCGAGCACACGGTGAGCCTGACCGTCCGCGACCAGACGACGAACGCCGCGCACGGCGCCACGCTGCCGGAGCTGCTGCTCGGTGGGGTCCCGGTGGACCGCGACGACGACCCCCGCCGGCCCGCGCCGCTGGTCGACGCGGTCGTCGCCGAGGTGGGCGGCAGCTGCACGCTGTTCCAGCGGCTGGACGCCGCCGGCAGCATGGTCCGGGCGACGACGTCGGTGGTGACCCCGGCGGGGCGGCGCAACATCGGCACCTACATCGCCCGCACCAACGCCGACGGAAGCGCCAACCCGGTGCTGGCCGCGGTGCTCGCCGGGCAGACCTACACCGGTCCGGCCACCGTCGCCGGGAAGCCGTTCTTCACCGCCTACACCGGGGTGCACTCGGCGCGCGGGGAGCTCGTCGGCATGCTCTACGTCGGTCTGCCGCTGGACGAGATCGGCTAGTCCGTCAGGTCGCGGACGAGGGCGTCGGCGAGCAGCCGGCCGCGGTCGGTCAGCACCGCCAGGCCCGCCGCGTGCGGCTCGGCCGCCAGCAGCCCCCGGACGCATGCCTCCTCGGCCCGGGCCCGGCCGGCGTCGCTGAGCGCGGTCAGCGGCAGCCCGTCGCGCAGCCGCAGCCCCAGCATCACCCGCTCCAGCGCCTGGTCGGCCGGGGTCAGCCGCTCGGCGTCGGCGGCGGGGTGCGCGCCCGCGGCGAGCCGGTCGGCGTAGGCCGCCGGGTGCTTGACGTTCCACCAGCGCAGCCCGCCGACGTGGGAGTGAGCGCCCGGCCCGATCCCCCACCAGTTCGCGTTGGCCCAGTACAGCTCGTTGTGCCGGCAGCGGGCGGCGCGGTCCCGCGCCCAGTTCGACACCTCGTACCAGCCCATGCCGGCCTGCCCGAACGCGCGGTCGGCCTGCTCGTAGCGGTCGGCCAGCACGTCGTCGTCGGGCATGGGCAGCTCGCCGCGGGCGACCCGCCGGGACAGCCGGGTGCCCTGCTCGACGATCAGCGCGTAGGCGCTGACGTGGTCGACCGGCGCGGCCAGCACGGCGTCCAGCGAGGCCTGCCAGTCGGCGTCGGACTCCCCCGGCGCGCCGTAGATGAGGTCGAGGTTGACGTGCTCGAAGCCGGCGGCGCGCGCTTCGTGGGCGGCCTGCACGGCGCGGCCGGGGGTGTGCCGGCGGTCGAGCACGGCGAGCACGTGCTCGGCCGCGGACTGCATGCCCAGGCTGATCCGGGTGAAGCCGCCGTCCCGCAACGTGGCCAGCGACTCCGGCGTCACCGACTCCGGGTTGGCCTCGGTGGTGACCTCCATGTCCGGGGCCACCGGGAACAGCTCCCGGACGGCGTCCATCACCGCCACCAGGTCACCGGCCGGCAGCAGCGTGGGCGTGCCGCCGCCGACGAAGACGGTCTGCACCGCGGGCCGGTCCGGCCCCAGCACCCTGGCGGCCAGCCGCAGCTCGGCGATCGCGGTGGCCGCGTACTCGCTGCGGTTCGCGCCCGGGCCGAGCTCGTCGGAGGTGTAGGTGTTGAAGTCGCAGTAGCCGCAGCGGGTGGCGCAGAACGGCACGTGCACGTACAGGCCGAACGGGGCGGCGGCGAGACCGGCCCGGGCGCTGCCGGGCAGCATCGACGGGTCGGCCGGGAGCACCGGGTCGCTGGCGCGGGCACCGGTGAGCAGGGGCAAGGGCCGGGCGGGTGGGCTCGTGGTGTCAGTCATCTGCGCTCCAGTGTGACCGCCGGGCGCCCGGTCCCGGCAGGATGCCGGGGGTGACCTCCGCGACCAGCGACGACCGCGTGCTCACCGTCGACGTCTCCGCCGGGGTGGCCCGGCTGACGCTGGACTCCCCCGCCGACCGGAACGCGCTCTCCCGCGCCATGCGCGCCCAGCTGCGCACCGCGCTGGACGACGCCCTGGCCGACGACGCCGTCCGGGTGGTGGTGCTGGACCACGCCGGCCGGGTCTTCTGCTCCGGGATGGACCTGCGCGAGGCCACCGGCGGGGCGAGCGGCGACCAGGGGGTACGCGAGTTCCCCGAGCTGCTCACCCGGCTCTGGCATGCGCCCAAGCCGGTGGTCGCCGTCGTCCGGGGACCGGCCCGGGCCGGTGGGGTGGGGCTGGCGGCGGCCTGCGACGTCGTCGTCGCCGGGGCCTCGGCGAGCTTCGCGTTCAGCGAGGTGCGGCTCGGGCTGGTGCCGGCGGTGATCTCGGCGGTGTGCCGCCCGCGGATGCAGCCGCCCGCCGCGCACCGGCTGATGCTCACCGGCGAGGTGTTCGACGCGTCAGCGGCGGCGGCCGCCGGGCTGGTCGACCTGGCGGTCGCCGACGACGCGGTGGACGACGCCGTGGCCGGTCAGGTGGCGGCACTGGCGGCCGGGGCGCCGGCGGCGCTGGCGGAGACCAAGCGGCTGCTGCGCGACGGGTACGACCTGGCCGGCCGGTTCCCCGCGCTGGCCGAGCTGTCGGCCCGGGCGTTCGCCTCGGCCGAGGGCCAGGAGGGCATCGCCGCCTTCCGCGAGAAGCGCCCGGCCCGCTGGGTGCCGGCCACAGAGTGAGGGGTCCGCGACGCTCGTGCTCTGAGTCGCCGGGCGACTCAGAGCACGACTGTCCGCACCCCCTGTGCCGCCCTCCGGGGGCGTCCGGTGCTCAGCGCAGCCGGCGGGTGTTGTCCGGTTGGCGCACGGTGACCCCGCGGGCGTCCAGCCACTCGGCCAGCGGGACCGCGACCCGGCGGGTGGTCTCCCACGCCTTGCGCGCGTCGCTGAGCGTGAACGGCTGCGGCAGCGCGACCAGCCGGCGCCGGGCCTCCTCGGCCACACCGGGCGCGAGGTAGATCCCCTCGGCGATCCGGACCAGCTGCTCGTCGCGCACCGCCGCCGCCAGCTCCCGCGGGCCGAGCCCGGCAGCCGCCAGGTCCGGCGCCTCGGGCGCGGCGAAGGGCGCGCCGGCCAGCCGGGCACGGAGCTCGTCGACCGCCCGCTGCACGTGCTCGGGCAGCCCCGCGGAACCGGCGACGACCCGGCCGTCGCGCAGCGACAGCGGGGGCCGCACGACCGCGGGCACCAGCTCCACGTCGGGCAGCTCGAGCGCCGAGCGCAGCACCGCGATCGGCGGCCCCGTCTCCAGCGGGCGCAGCTGCCGGTACCGGGCCACCACCTGCGGCACCCGGGCGGCGAGTTCGTCGGCCAGCCCCGGCGCGATCAGCCACGGGCCGACCTCGGTCGCCCCGGCGGGCACCGGCCAGCCCATCGCCACGAAGTCCGCGCGCCGCACGAACCGGCGCCGCTGCAGGTCGGCGAGCGCCCCCGCCTCCCCGGTCGGCTGCCCGGCCAGCTCCGCTCCCCGGGTGCGGGCCGCACCCCGGCGGCGCAGCTCCGGCGGGTCGACGTCCCGGACGTCGGCGCCGAACACCCGGCGGGCACCGGGGTCGCGCAGCAGCAGGCGGTCACCGACCCGCAGCGGCAGCTCCGCGTCCAGCCGCAGCCGCACCGCCGACCCGTCCAGCGGGCGCACCCGCGCGGAAACGGTCGCCGACCCGATGTGCACCACCAGCTCGGCGGGGAGCCGGTCCTCGGGAGGGGTGGCCAGGGAGACGTCGAGGTCGGCGGTACGGCGGAACGCCCCGGGGGTGAGCAGCGCGTCGCCGCGGGCGATCTCCTCCACCGCGACCCCGCGCAGGTTCAGCGCCACCCGCGCGGTGGCCGACGCCGCCTCGACCGGCGCCCCGAGCGAGTGCAGCCCGCGCACGGTGACCTCCCGGTCGCCGAGGGCGAACCGGTCGCCGGTGCGCACCGTGCCGGCGGCGAGCGTGCCGGTGACCACGGTCCCGGCACCCCGGATGGTGAACGCCCGGTCGACCCACAGCCGCACCGCCGCCGCCGGGTCCGGTGCCGGCAGGGCCGCCAGCACGCCCTCCAGGGCGGCGGTCAGCTCCGGCACGCCGTCCCCGGTGCGGGCGCTGACGGCGATCGCGGGCACCTGTCCCAGCGCGGTGCCGGCCAGGCGCTGCGCGGCGTCGGCGAGCACCGGGCCCGGGTCGGCCAGGTCGGCCTTGGTGACGGCGAGCAGCCCGTGCCGCACACCCAGCGCGTCGAGGACCGCCACGTGCTCGGCGGTCTGCGCCGACCAGCCGTCGTCGGCGGCCACCACCACGAGCGCGGCCGGCACCGAGCCCACACCGGCGAGCATGTTGCCGACGAACTTCTCGTGCCCGGGCACGTCGACCACGGCCAGGCGGCGACCACCGGGCAGCGTCGTCCAGGCGAAGCCCAGGTCGATGGTCAGCCCACGCCGGCGCTCCTCCTCCCAGCGGTCGGGCTCCATCCCGGTCAGCGCCCGCACCAGGGTCGACTTGCCGTGGTCGACGTGGCCGGCGGTGGCGATCACGTCCACGCGGCCGCCACCTCCAGCACCATCGCGGTCAGCCGCTCGTCGTCGGCGGGGGCCAGGCTGCGCAGGTCCAGGTGGGTGCGGTCGCCGGCGGCGTACCCGACCACCGGGGTGCTCGCGGCGCGCAGCGGCTCGGCGAAGGCCAGCGGCACCGCCACCGCCGCGCTGGGCAGCTCGAACTCCGGGGCTCCCCCACCGCCGACCCGGGCGGTCGCGTCGACGGCGTCCGCCGGCACACCCTGCGCACGCAGCGTCGCGGCCACCGCAGCGGCGCGCGCCCGCAGCCCGGCCAGGTCGGCGTCCAGCATCCGTCGCACCGGGGGCACCGGCCCGCGCAGTGTCGCCTCCAAGGCGGCGAGCGTCGTCTTGTCCACCCGCAGCGCGCGGTAGAGCGGGTGCCGGCGCAGTCGCAGCACCAGCTCCGCGCGGCCGAGCACGATCCCCGCCTGCGGCCCGCCGAGCAGCTTGTCGCCGCTGCACAACGCCAGGTCGGCGCCGTCGGCGAGGGTGGTCTGCAAGTCCGGCTCGTCCGGCAGCAGCGGATGCGGGTGCAGCAGCCCGCTGCCCACGTCGGCGACCAGCGGTACCCCGGTGCCGGCCAGCGCGGCGGACAGCTCGGCGACGTCGGCGGACCGGGTGAACCCGCGGACGACGAAGTTCGACGGGTGCACCTTCAGCACCGCGCCGGTGTCCGGCCCCAGCGCGCCGGTGTAGTCGGCGACGGCGACCCGGTTCGTCGTCCCCACCTCGCGCAGCCGGGCGCCGGTGGCAGTCAGCAGCTCGGGGATGCGGAAGCCGTCACCGATCTCGACCAGCTCGCCGCGGGCGATCACCAGCTCGCCGCCGAACGTGGTCGCGACCAGGGCGAGCGCGGCGGCGCAGTTGTTCACCACCAGCGCGGCCTCGGCGGCCGGGACGGCGGCCAGCAGCGCCCCGAGCGCGCCCTCCCCGCGCGGCCCCCGGCGACCGGTGGCCAGGTCGAGCTCCACGTCGGTGGTGCCGCTGGCGGCGACGACGGCCTCGACGGCGGCCGGCGACAGCGGCGCCCGGCCGAGGTTGGTGTGCACCAGCACGCCGGTGGCGTTGAGCACCGGGTGCAGGCTGCTCGCGGAGCCGGGCAGCCGGTCCAGCACGGCGGCGACCACGTCGTCCGGGGGCAGCCCGCCCTCGCGCACCTGCTGCTGGGCGGCCTGGACCGCGGTCTTCACCAGATCACGGCCCAGCCGCGACACGGCGGCCGCGATCGGCGGCTCGGCGAGCACGGCGTCGGTCCGGGGCACCTGACGGCGCGGGTCACCGCTCACGACCGCCACCCTAGGTGCTCGCTGCACGGGCCAACGACCGCGGAGCCGGCCGCGGCGCCGGCCACGGAGCCGACCACGAGGGCCGGCTCCGCGGGAGGGCTGGCGGAGACGGACGGGAATCGAACCCGCCTGACCGAGATGCTCGGCCACGTCGGCTTTAGAGGCCGCGGGGGCCACCAGGCACCCTGACGTCTCCACGGGCGAGCCTACGCAGGGCATAGATTCGGGGCCATGACCGCCACTGCGATCCGGCTGACCCAGTACGCCCACGGTGGCGGGTGCGCGTGCAAGATCCCGCCCGGCGAGCTGGAGGCCGTCGTCGCCGGGCTGACCGCCAGTGGCCCGGTCGACCCCGCGGCCGAGCTGGTCGTCGGGCTGGACGACGGCGACGACGCCGCCGTCGTGCGGATCCCCGGCGGCCAGGGGCTGGTGCTGACCACCGACTTCTTCACCCCCGTCGTCGACGACGCCTACGACTTCGGCCGGATCGCCGCGGCCAACGCCCTCTCCGACGTCTACGCCATGGGCGGCACCCCGGTCGTGGCGGTCAACCTGCTGGGCTGGCCGCGCGACGTGCTGCCCGCGGAGCTGGCCGCGGAGGTGCTGCGCGGCGGGCTGGAGATCGCCCACCAGGCCGGCTGCCACGTCGGCGGCGGGCACTCCATCGACGACCCGGAGCCCAAGTACGGCATGGCCGTCACCGGGCTGGTCGACCTCGACCGGATCATCACCAACTCCGGTGCGGTCGCCGGCACGCCGCTGTCGCTGACCAAGCCGCTGGGCGTCGGCGTGCTCAACAACCGGATGAAGGCCACCGGCGAGGTGTCTGCGGAGGCGCTGGCCGCGATGACCACGCTCAACGCGGAGGCCTCCCGCGCCGCCGTCGCCGCCGGGATCCGCGCCGGTACCGACGTCACCGGCTTCGGCCTGCTCGGGCACCTGTACAAGATGGCCCGGGCCAGCGGGGTGACCGCGGTGGTCGACGCCGCAGCCGTCCCGTACCTGACCGGGGCGCGCGAGGCGCTGGCCGAGGGGTACGTCTCCGGCGGCACCCGGCGCAACCTGGACTGGGTGCGCCCGCACACCGACCTGTCCGCGGTCGGCGAGGACGAGGCGCTGCTGCTGGCCGACGCGCAGACCTCCGGCGGGCTGCTGCTCGGTGGCGAGGTGCTGGGCGCCCCGGTGATCGGTGAGTTCATCGAGCAGCAGGAGTTCGCCGTCATCGTCCGGTAGCCGACGTCGTCGGCGTCGCTCGCGTCGCCGGGCTCCGATACGTTGCCAGGCATGCTGGCTGCCTTCGTCTCCACACCCGCCCCGGACGACCCGCTGTCGGTGCTGGAGGTCGGCGACCGGCCCGAGCCGGAGGTCCCCGAGGGTTGGACGACGGTCACGGTGAAGGCCGCCTCGCTCAACCACCACGACCTGTTCAGCCTGCGCGGGGTCGGGCTGCCGGCCGAGCGGATGCCGATGGTCCTCGGCTGCGACGCCGCGGGCCTGGACTCCGACGGCAACGAGGTCGTCGTCCACGCGGTCGTCTCCTCCCCCGGCTGGACCGGCGACGAGACGATGGACCCCAAGCGCTCACTGCTGTCCGAGCGGTACCAGGGCACCCTCGCCGAGCGGGTGGCGGTGCCGCGGCACAACGTCGTCCCGAAGCCGACCGAACTGTCCTTCGCCGAGGCGGCCTGCCTGCCGACCGCCTGGCTGACCGCCTACCGGATGCTGTTCGTCCGGTCCGGCCTGCGGCCGGGGCAGACCGTGCTGGTGCAGGGTGCGAGCGGCGGGGTGGCGACCGCGCTGATCCGGCTGGGCAGCGCCGCCGGCTTCCGGATGTGGGTGACCGGGCGCAGCGAGGAGAAGCGCACCGCGGCGCTCGCGCTCGGTGCGGACCAGGCCTTCGAGACCGGCGCGCGGCTGCCCGAGCGGGTGGACGGCGTGATGGAGACCGTCGGCGAGGCGACCTGGAGCCACAGCATCAAGTCGCTCAAGCCCGGTGGCGTGGTCGTCACCTGCGGGGCGACCACCGGCTTCAGCCCGGGCGCCGAGCTGAACCGGGTCTTCTTCACCCAGCTGTCGGTGATCGGCTCCACCATGGGCACCCGCCAGGAGCTCGACGACCTGATCCAGATGTGCCGGGTCACCGGCGTGCGGCCGCAGATCGACGTCGAGCTGCCGCTGGCCGAGGCCCGCGAGGGGTTCGCCCGGATGCTCGAGGGCCGCACTGCCGGGAAGATCGTCTTCACGATCTGAGCCGTCAGGCCCGGGCGGCGAGCCGCTTCTCGATCTGGGCGGCGAGCTTGGGCTGGGCCCGCACCGGCAGGTACGGCAGCACCGGCGCCAGCTCGGGGATCCGCGACTTCTCGAACGTCGCGATGCGGAACGCCTCGCCCACCGTGATCCCGTGGCCCGGGCGGGAGACCACCTCGACGGCGTCGCCGGCACCGAGCTCACCGGTCTCCAGCACCCGCAGGTAGGCGCCGGTCGCACCACGCGCGGCGAACCGCTTGACCAGGTCGGGCACGTCCCAGAACCGGGCGAAGTTCGCGCACGGGGTTCGCCAGGCGGTCACCTCGAAGCGCGCCGTCCCGACCTGCCACTGCTCACCGATGACGGCGTTGACCAGGTCCAGCCCCGCCGTCCGCAGGTTCTCCCCGAACCGGCCGGGCGGCAGCTCCCGGTCGAGCTCGACCTCCCACCGGTCCGCGTCGGCCTGGGCGTAGGCGTAGACCGCCTGGCCCTCCCCGCCGTGGTGCTTCCGGTTGACCTGGACGTCGCCGGCCAGGCCGAGCTCACCGACGGCGACCCGGCCGGCCACCGGCCGCTTGTCGATCCCGCTGCGGTTCGGGCGCCGGTCGGGCAGTGGCAACAGGTCGGCGCCGGAGATGCAGACGGCGAGGACCCGCCCGCTCACTTGGACTTGGCGGCGGTCGACTCGTTGGTGGAGAGCGCGGCCACGAAGGCCTCCTGGGGGACCTCGACGCGGCCGACCATCTTCATCCGCTTCTTGCCCTCCTTCTGCTTCTCCAGCAGCTTGCGCTTGCGGCTGATGTCACCGCCGTAGCACTTGGCCAGCACGTCCTTGCGGATGGCTCGGACCGTCTCGCGGGCGATCACCCGGGAACCGACGGCTGCCTGGATCGGCACCTCGAACTGCTGGCGCGGGATGAGCTCCTGCAGCTTGCCGGCCATGAGCACGCCGTAGCTGTAGGCCTTGTCGGTGTGCACGATCGCGGAGAAGGCGTCGACGGCCTCGCCCTGCAGCAGGATGTCGACCTTCACCAGCTTCGACTCCTGCTCACCGGCCTCGGCGTAGTCCAGCGAGGCGTAGCCGCGGGTGCGGGACTTCAGCGCATCGAAGAAGTCGAAGATGATCTCGCCGAGGGGCAGCGTGTACCGCAGCTCGACCCGGGTCTCCGAGAGGTAGTCCATCCCGGTCAACGACCCGCGCCGGCTCTGGCACAGTTCCATGATCGCCCCGGTGTAGTCGCTGGGGGCGATGATCGTGGCGTTCACGATCGGCTCGTACACCTTGTCGATCTTGCCGCTGGGCCAGTCGCTGGGGTTGGTGACGACGACCTCCGAGCGGTCCTCCATCACCACCCGGTAGACGACGTTGGGCGCGGTGGAGATGAGGCTGATGCCCGCCTCGCGCTCCAGCCGCTCCCGGACGATCTCCAGGTGCAGCAGGCCGAGGAAGCCGACCCGGAAGCCGAAGCCCAGGGCCGCGGAGGTCTCCGGCTCGTAGACCAGCGCCGCGTCGTTGAGCAGCAGCTTGTCCAGCGACTCGCGCAGCAGCTGGTACTCGCTGCCGTCGATCGGGTAGAGGCCGGAGTAGACCATCGGCTTGGGGTCGCTGTAGCCGCCGATCGGCTCGCTGGCGGGCTTGTGCTGCAGCGTGACGGTGTCACCGACGCGGGACTGGCGGACGTCCTTCACCCCGGTGATGAAGTAGCCGACCTCGCCGACGCCGAGCGCCGGGACCGGCTTGGGCTCCGGGGAGATGACGCCGATCTCCAGCAGCTCGTGCACCGCGCCGGTGGACATCATCTTGATCCGCTCGCGGCCGCTGATCCGGCCGTCGACGACGCGGACGTAGGTGATGACGCCGCGGTAGATGTCGTAGACCGAGTCGAAGATCATCGCGCGGGCCGGGGCGTCGGCGTCGCCCACCGGGGCCGGGATCTTCTCCACGATCATGTCGAGCAGGTCGGCGACGCCCTCACCGGTCTTGCCGCTGACCCGCAGCACGTCGTCCGGCTCGCAGCCGATGATGTGGGCGATCTCGGCCGCGTACTTCTCCGGCTGGGCGGCCGGCAGGTCGATCTTGTTGAGCACCGGGATGATCGCGAGGTCGTTCTCCAGCGCCAGGTAGAGGTTCGCCAGCGTCTGGGCCTCGATGCCCTGGGCGGCGTCGACCAGCAGCACCGCGCCCTCGCAGGCGGCCAGCGAGCGGGACACCTCGTAGGTGAAGTCGACGTGGCCGGGGGTGTCGATCATGTCCAGCACGTACTCGTCGCCGGCCAGCGGCCCGGTCCGCGGCGTCCACGGCAGGCGCACGTTCTGCGCCTTGATCGTGATGCCGCGCTCGCGCTCGATGTCCATGCGGTCGAGGTACTGGGCACGCATCTGACGGCCCTCGACGATCCCGGTCACCTCGAGCATCCGGTCGGCCAGCGTCGACTTGCCGTGGTCGATGTGGGCGATGATGCAGAAGTTCCGGATCCGGGCGGGATCGGTGGAGGCAGGAGTCGTCACAGTGCTGCCCATCGTCCCATGACTCGGCCGGGGACGGCCATCGCCCGGCGGGGCGTCGTCCCGGACGGTGGACCGGTGGCCTCTCACGAGCACGGGTTGGGTGCCCTCGGGAGTTGCTGGTATCTTGTGAGGCCGGTCCGCAGGCGCTTCGTCGTGCCGTGGACGCACTGTCAGAAGTACACCTCCCTGCGAGACATCCGAGGCTCACGCGTGGCGAACATCAAGTCCCAGATCAAGCGGATCAAGACCAACGAGCGCGCGCGTCAGCGCAACGTCGCGGTCAAGTCCGCCCTGAAGACGCAGGTGCGGCGCTTCCGTGCTGCCGCCGACGCCGGGGACAAGGAAGCGGCGACCACCGCCCTCCAGACCGCCAGCAAGGCGCTCGACAAGGCCGCCAGCAAGGGCGTCATCCACAAGAACCAGGCGGCCAACCGCAAGTCGGCGCTGGCCAAGAAGGTCGCCTCTCTCTGATCCACCGCAGCTGGCGCCCTGGTCCATCGCAGCGGCGCCGCTGGTCATCGGGCCCCCTCTCTCCTCCGGGAGAGGGGGCCCGACGCGTTGCTGGGTGTGGTCCTCCGGTGCGTCGGCTCAGCGGCCGGCGTGGGCCCGTCCGCCGCCGGCGGCCCGGATGGCCACCATCCGGCGCACCGCCCGCTCGAGTGCGTAGTCGGCGCTCGCGGCCGCACCCTTGACGTCGGCGTTCAACTCGGCGGCCACGCCGATCGCCTGCTGCAGGGCGTCGATGCTCCAGCCCCGGGCCTGGCTCTGGGCCTTCTTCACCTTCCACGGCGGGAGCTTCAGCTGCCGGGCGAGCTCACCGATGTTCGAGGTGTTCAGCGACGCGACGCGGGCCGCGGTGCGCACCCCGTCGGCGAGGGCGTCGGCGATGAGCACGTGCGCCACGCCGCGGTCCAGCGCCCACCGCAGCATCTCCACCGATCCCGCGGTGTCCCCGACCAGCACCCGCTCGGCCACGGTGAACCCGGTGACCTCCGCCTGCCCCCGGTGGAAGCGGGCGACGTCGTCGGCGTCGATGGTGCCGCCGAAGTCCGACACCAGCTGGCTCGCGGCCGCCGAGAGCCCCCGCAGGTCGTTGCCGACCGCGTCGAGCAGGGCGGTGACCGCATCGGGGGTGATCCGGCCACCGGCGTGGCGCACCTCGTTGCGCACGAAGGCGACCCGCTCCCCCGCCGAGCTGATCTTCGGGCACTCGTCGACCGCCGCACCGGCGGCCTTGAACGACGTGAGCAGCGCATCGTTCCGCTTCCCACCACCGTGCACCAGGACGAGGGTGAGCTCGGGGTCGGGGTCCTTGAGGTAGCCGGTGAGGTTGTCGGCGAGGGCGGCCGCCGCCTCGTGCACGCCGAGGACGACGACCAGCCGGTGCCCGCCGAACAGCGACGGGGACAGCACGTCGGTCAGGTGGCCGATCGGCAGGCCGGCGGCGACCAGCTCGTGCTCCTCGACGTCGGGGTGGCGGTCGCGGACCGCGGCACGCACGGCGGAGACGGCGCGGGCCCGCAGGAGCTCCTCCTCGCCGACCACCAGCCGCAGCCGGGACGTCGGAGCGGGGGGTGCGGCGGCCACGAGGCCATGCTGCCACGCGCTCCCGACACGACCGTGCTGCCGCCCGGTGCAGTGGCGCGGTCGCGGCCGGCAGCGGACCGGGCGCGGCCGCCCCACGCACCACCGTGTCCGGGCCGCGCACCGCGACGCCCCACTCCCCCGCCCGGCCGACGACCGCCACGTCGCCGTCCCGGTCGGTGCGGTGCACCCGCATCTCGGCGTCGACCAGCGCCGTGAGCAGCTTCTGCGCCGGGTGCCCGTAGCTGTTGTCGGCGCCGACCGAGATCAGCGCCACCCGCGCCCGGCTCGCCGCGACGAAGGCCGGGTCGACGTCACCGCTGCCGTGGTGCGGCACCTTGAGCACGTCAGCGGTGACGTCCACGCCGGAGGACCGCAGCCGCGCCTCCGCCTCGGCGCCGACGTCACCGGTGAGCAGCACCCGCAGTCCGCGGAGCTCCGCCCGGACGACCAGCGAGAGGTGGTTGGCATCCGCCCCCGGGGTCGCCTCGGCGGGGTCGGGGGCGAGCGCGTCGAAGACCGCCCCGCCCACCGTCCGCCGGTCACCCGGTCGCAGCTCGGCGTGCCGCCCACCCACCCGGTCCAGCAGCGCCAGGACCGCCGGCAGCCGGTCCTCGTCCGGGGTCAGCGTCCCGGTGACGACCTCGCCGACCTCGCGGCCGGTGAGCGCCCCCGGCAGGCCGGCGACGTGGTCGGCGTCCAGGTGCGAGAGCAGCACCAGGGGCAGCCGGTCGATGCCGAGCCGGTCCAGGCAGCCGTCGACCAGGGCGGCATCGGGCCCGGCGTCCACCAGCACGCCCTCCTGCGGCGCCGTCGGGAAGACCAGGGCATCGCCCTGCCCCACGTCGCAGGCGACCACCACGGTCTCCGGCAGCGGCCACCCCCGCCCGGCCTGTCGCAGCGGCCAGCCGATAACCACCGCCCCCAGCAGGGCGGCCAGGGCCAGCACCCGCAACCGTGGCCAGCGGACCAGCGCCCAGCCGGCCACCCCGAGCACGAGCGCCAGCGCCACCGCACCGGTCCGCCCGGCCGGCCAGGGAGTGGCGCCGTCCGGGATGGCGGCGGCTGTCCGGGCGACCAGGACCAGCCAGCGCACCGGCCACCCCGCGAGCCAGGTGAGCGCGTCCGCCCCCGTCCCGGTCAGCGGGGAGAGCAGGGCGGCCAACAGGCCGAGCACGGTCGCCGGCGCGACCACCGGGGCGGCGAGGAGGTTGGCCGGCAGCGACACCAGGCTCACCGCACCCGAGAGCGCCGCGACCAGGGGTGCGGTGGCCAGCCCGGCCGCCGCGCTCACCGCCACCGCATCGGCGACCGGCCGCGGCATCCGGTGGGCCCGCAGCCGGCGCGACCAGCCGGGCGCCAGCAGCACGATCGCGGCGGTCGCGGTGACCGACAGGGCGAAGCCGGGGTCACGTGCCAGCGTCGGGTCGATCAGCAGCAGCACCAGCACGCTCGCCGCCAGGGCCGGGACGGCGACCCGGCTGCGCCCCGAGGCGAGGGCCAGCAGCGCCACCGCACCCATGGCCGCGGCCCGCACCACGCTCGGCTCCGGCCGGGCCAGCACCACGAACCCGGCGATCGTCAGCACCCCGACGAGGGCCTGCAGTCGCCGGTCGCTCCCGCGCGCCCGGAGCGGAGCGAGCACCAGGCCCACCGCGATCGCCACGTTCGCTCCGGAGACCGCCAGCAGGTGGGACAGGCCGGACCGGCGGAACTCCTCGACGAGCACCGCGTCCAGACCGGAGGTGTCGCCGACGACCAGCCCCGGCAGCAACCCGGCCGCGGGTTCGGGCAACGTGCGGTCCGCCGCCTCCGCCAGCCCCGAGCGCAGCGCGCCGGCCGCCGACTGCACGGCTCCGG
This sequence comes from Modestobacter sp. SYSU DS0904, assembly GCF_054051115.1. Classification (NCBI taxonomy): domain Bacteria; kingdom Bacillati; phylum Actinomycetota; class Actinomycetes; order Geodermatophilales; family Geodermatophilaceae; genus Modestobacter; species Modestobacter sp. SYSU DS0904. Next base: position 92,377 of record NZ_JBJHAQ010000005.1, read on the forward strand.
CGCTCCCCACCGGCCGGGGTGGCGCGCGCGCCGACAGCACCGCCGCCACGTCGTCGGTCGGGCCGGCCGGGCGCAGTGCGGCCCGCAGCGCCACCGACTGGCCGGGCAGCAGTCCACGCCACTCCTCCGCCGCGCCGAACAGCAGCACCCGGTCCCCGTCGGCGGGGTGTCCGTCGACCTCGCTGACCCGGCCGGTCACGAGCACCCGCTCGGGGCTGCTGCTCAGTGGCCGGGGGTCGGCACTGAGCCGGACGACCACCGGGACCACCGCACCCCGCGCGGCCAGCCCGGTCAGCGGTGACTCGGCCCGGGCCTGCCCCCGCACGCCGGCGAGGGCGCCGGTGACGGTGACCGCGGCCAGGCAGCCCACCACCACCAGCGCCGCGCCGGACCGGGGCGCCCGCCGGCCCAGCAGGAGGGCGGCCGCGGTCACCGCGGCAGCGGCCGCGCCGGCCAGGAGCAGGCCGGGTGGCAGGTGCGGGGCGATGAGCGTGAGCAGCCAGACGGTGGCCGCCGCCGGCACCAGCCGGAGGTCGAGCCAGCGCCAGCGGCCGACCGCGCGCACCCGGTGCACCCGGCCGTGCGTCGGCGGCCGTCGTCCGGCCGGCACGTCAGACCGTCACCCGGTCGACGAGCTCGGCGTAGATCGCCGGCCCGATGCCGTTCACGTCGTCCAGCTGCTCGACGCTCGTGAAGGGACCGTGGGTGCCCCGGTGGTCCACGATCCGCTGGGCGAGCACCGGACCGATCCCCGGCAGGGCGTCCAGCTCGGCCACCGTGGCCCGGTTGAGGTCCAGCGGCCCCCCGGCCGGTAGGCCACCCGGGGCCACCGCTGGGGCCACGACCTCCCCCGGCAGCCCCACGGCGATCTGCTCGCCGTCGACGAGCACCGCTGCCGCGTTGACCGACGCCGGATCGGCCTCCGGCAGCAGCCCTCCGGCCGCGGCCAGTGCATCGGCGACCCGGGAGCCCGCCGGCAGGGTCACCAGACCGGGCGAGCCGACCTGGCCGATCACGGAGACGACCACCTCGTCGCCGGCGGGTGGCGCGGTCGCGGCGGGCACCGCCGAGGGAGTCGCCTCGGGTGAGCCGGTGGACGCCGCCGGGCTGGACCCGGCGGGCACCTGGTCCACCCCCGGCCGGTCGACCCAGGTCCAGCCGACCACCACCGCGGCGGCCAGGACGGCGACCGCCCACAGCGTCCACGCACCCGACCGGCCCGGGTTCACCCGCGCGGCCGGGCCCGGCGCCCGGTGGCGCCCCAGCCCGGTCGGCAGGCCCGGCTCGTCCAGCGGTGTCGTCAGCGCGTCGTCCGGCGCCCAGGACGGACGACGCCGACCATCCGCCGTCCCGCCGTCGTGGTCGTCCGGCTCCCGGGCGTCCGGCCCGTCCTCGACGTCGTCGTCCTCGTCGGGGACCCAGCCGCCGGTGCGCTGCCCCTCGGCCAGCAGTGCCCGCAGCCGGGCACGGATGACGTCGTCGTCGCTGCGACGGGGCGAGGAGCGCACGCCGGGGACGCTAGGGACGGCGGGCGGCGGCCCGCACCGCCTCCGGGCAGGTTGTGGACGGAGGTCCCGGCTGTGGACGGCGGCGGGCGACCGGCTCGGGTACCCGGCGACGGTGGGCCGGTGCCGCCTCCCCGCCGCCCCCGGCTCCGGTCAGTCCTCGGCGCGCGCCGTCGGGTCGACGACCACCCCGACCGCCCCCGGGCCGACGTGGGCGCCGATCGCGGCCCCGAGCTCGCTGACGTGCAGCTCGCGCAGGCCGGGCAGGCGGGCGCACAGCTGCTCGGCGAGCCGTTCCGCCCGCTCGGGGGCGGCGAGGTGGTGCACGGCGGCGGCGACCGGGCGGTCCCCGGCGACCTCGGCGGCGCGCTGCACCAGCCGGCTGATCGCCCGGGCGGAGGTGCGCACCTTCTCCAGCGGGACGACCCGGCCGTCGGTCACGTGCAGCACCGGCTTGACCGCCAGCGCCGTGCCCAGCCACGCGGCCGCCGAGCCGATCCGGCCGCCGCGGCGCAGGTGCTCGAGGGTGTCGACGACGAAGAACGTGCGGGTGGCCGCGGCCGTCTCCCGGGCCGCCTGCGCCACCTGTTCCGCGCTGCCACCGGCGGCCGCCACCCGCGCCGCGGCCAGCACCGCGAACCCGTTGCCCATGGCCGCGGACCGGGAGTCCAGCACCGTGACCAGGTGCTCGCCCACCTGCCCGGCCGCCACCCGGGCGGCGTCCCAGGTGCCGGAGAGCTCACCGGACAGGTGCACCGAGACAACCCGGTCGGCGCCACCGGCGAGCAGCCGGCGGTAGGCGGCCACGAAGTCACCGGGGGTCGGCCGGGAGGTGGTGACGTGCCCGCCACGGACGGCCAGCGCGCGGGCCACCTCGGCCGAGGTGACGTCGCTGCCCTCGCGGCCGGACCGGCCGGCCAGCACCACGTACAGCGGCACGACCTCGATGCCCAGCTCGGTGACGATCTCCGCCGGCAGGTAGGCCGTGGAGTCGGTGACCACGGCGACGGACATGGGCGGAGGCTAACCGGCGCGGCGCCGGCCCTTCCCACCCGCAGGTCCCGGGGGACGGGAGAGCTGGGCCCTAGGCGTCGGCGTCCTGCGCCGGTGCCCCTTCCTCGGGGCTCGCGCCGGCGGCCGGCACCGGCGCGTCCGGCGCGTCGGACCCGGACCGGCCGCGGTCGCGGTGGGCGGACGGACCGCCCTCGACGGGACCGGGCGTGGGCACCGCGGTGTTGTGCCGCATCAGCCGCCAGCCGGACGCCTGGAACGCCACCTCGCTCCAGTGGCAGTTGCCGAGCGGCCCGAAGATCCTCCGGTGCTCCGGGCCGAGGTCCAGCAGCGCCTCGAGCAGCCGGCCCGCGGTGCCCCCGTGCGTCACCAGCACCGCCGTCTCGGCCGGCGGCAGGCCGGCCACCGCCGCCAGCGCCCGGCTCGCGACATCGGCCTGCAGCTCACCGCCGCGACCCGGCACCGGGCGCCCGGCGACCCACTCCGCGTACTGCTCGGGCAGCTGCTCGGCGACCTCCGCGCGGGTCAGCCCCTCCCAGCTCCCCAGGCCGTGCTCGCGCAGCCGGGGGTCGACCCGCACGGTCAGTCCGAGCAGCCGCGCCAGGGCAGCGGCGGTGTCCCGGGCGCGCTGCAGGTCGCTGGAGACCAGCACGGTGGTGGCCGGGTCCAGGCCCGCCGCCAGCACGGGAGCGGTGCGTGCGGCCTGGGTCCTCCCCTCGGCGTCCAGGGGCGGATCCAGCTGCCCCTGGAAACGCCCGCTGGCGTTCCACTCGGTGCGGCCGTGGCGCCACACCAGCAGCCGGCGGACCGGCGGGGTGCCGGGGACGGCCCCACTCACCGGTCGGTCGCGTCCGACCCGGCGTCCTCGGCGGACTCGTCGGCGGCACCGTCCTCGGCGGCAGCCTCCTCGTCGGCACCGTCCTCGCCACCACCGGGGGCCGCGGCCACCGACGCCTGCGCGGTGGGCGGCGCCGACCGGTCGACGAAGGGGATGACCGGGCAGTCCTTCCACAGCCGCTCGAGGGCGTAGTAGGCGCGTTCCTCGGCGTGCTGGACGTGCACGACGACGTCGACGAAGTCCAGCAGCACCCAGCGGGACTCCGCCACGCCTTCACGTCGCACGGGCTTCACCCCGTGCTCGCGCAGCCGCTCCTCGACCGCGTCGACGATGGACTGCACCTGGCGTTCGTTGGGGGCCGACGTCAGGACGAAGGCGTCGGTGATGGCGAGCCGGTCGCTGACGTCGACGATGGAGACGTCGGTGGCGAGCTTGTCCGCGGCGGCCTGCGCGGCGATCAGCGCGGTCTCTCGGGCCTCGGCCGAGGCGGTCATCGGGGTATCTCCTGCAGATCGGGGGACGGCGTGTCCCCGGGGGCTGGGTCGTCGGGCAACGTGGGCGCGGCGGGCTCGGGCCGGTGCCGGCCTGCGGTCGGGCGACCGACCGCGGGGCGTCCAGCGCGCTCGGTGCGGTACAGGCCGCGCTTCTCGATGTACTGCACCACACCGTCGGGGACCAGGTACCAGACCGGCCTGCCACGAGCGACCCGGTCGCGGCAGTCGGTGGAGCTGATCGCCAGCGCGGGCACCTCGACCAGGCTCACCGCTCCCGCCGGGAGGTCGGCGTCACCGAGCTGGTAGCCCGGCCGGGTCACCCCGACGAAGTGCGCCAGGTCGAACAGCTTGTCGGTGTCCCGCCAGCCGACGATCTGGGCCAGCGCGTCGGCGCCGGTGATGAAGAACAGCTCGCTGTCCGGGTGGTCGCGGTGCAGGTCGTTCAGGGTGTCGATGGTGTACGTGGCCCCACCGCGGTCGACGTCGACCCGGCTGACCGAGAAGCGTGGGTTGGAGGCCGTGGCGATCACCGTCATGAGGTAGCGGTCCTCGGCCGGGCTGACCCCGCGCTCGGACTTCTGCCAGGGCTGGCCGGTCGGGACGAACACGACCTCGTCGAGCCCGAACCGCTCGGCCACCTCACTGGCGGCCACCAGGTGCCCGTGGTGGATGGGGTCGAACGTGCCACCCATCACCCCGAGTCGACGCGCTGCCACCGACCGAGCCTAGCCCGGCGTCGGGAGATCCGGTCGCCCGACCACCGGATCCGGGGGGACCGGCGGTGCAGGGGCGGACGGCCGCCGTCGCGCGGGCCCGGGGACCGGCGCCCCCGTGCCGCCGGTCCCCCGCTGGGAGATCCCGGGTACCCGCGGGCGGCCGCCCGCCGCTGCACACCCTGACACATGTGGACGGTGCTGTCTCACATGCTGGGGTGGTGGGGACGCCGAGGACCGTCAGCGGATGTGGCCGCTGCCGGTCACCACGTAGGTGGTCGAGGTGAGCTCCGGCAGGCCCAGCGGTCCGCGGGCGTGCAGCTTCTGGGTGGAGATGCCGATCTCGGCGCCGAACCCGAACTCGCCGCCGTCGGTGAACCGGGTGGAGGCGTTGACGAGCACCGCGGCGGCGTCCACGCCCGCGGTGAAGGCGGCGATCGCCGAGGCGGAGTCGGCGACGATCGCCTCGGAGTGCCCGCTCCCCCACCGGGCGATGTGGTCCAGGGCCTGGGGCAGGTCGTCGACCACCCGCACCGCCATGTCCAGGGACAGGTACTCGGTGGCCCAGTCCTCGTCGGTGGCCGGGACGACGGCGTCGTGCGCCCCCCGGGCGGCCTCGTCGCCGTGCAGCGTCACCCCGGCCTCGGCGAGGGCCGCGAGCAGTCGCGGCAGGAACGGTACGTCGCGGTGCACCAGCAGCGTCTCCGCGGAGTTGCACACGCTGACCCGGGAGGTCTTGGCGTTCAGCACGATCGCCTCGGCCATCGCCGGGTCGGCCGAGGCGTCGACGTAGACGTGGCAGTTGCCGACGCCGGTCTCGATCACCGGCACGACGGCCTCGCGGACCACCCGCTGGATCAGCGACGCCCCGCCGCGCGGGATGACCACGTCGACCAGCCCGCGCGCGGCCAGCAGCTCCCCCACCGAGGCCCGGTCGGCCGGCAGCAGGGCGATCGAACCGGCGGGCAGACCGGCCTTCTCCGCGGCCTCGGTGAGCACGGCCACCAGCGCGGTGTTGGTGCGGTGCGCCGACGCCGACCCCCGCAGCAGCGCCGCGTTGCCGCTCTTCAGGCACAGCCCCGCGGCGTCGACGGTCACGTTGGGCCGCGCCTCGTAGACGATGCCCACCACCCCGAGCGGCACCCGGACCTGGCGCAGCTGGAGCCCGTTGGCCAGCGTCGAGCCGCGGACGACGTCCCCCACCGGATCGGGCAGCGCGATCAGCTGACGCAGCGCGTCCGCGACCGCCGCCACCCGCGGCCGGTCCAGCCGCAGCCGGTCGAGCACCGACGCCGGGGTGCCGTCGGCCGCGGCCGCCTCGACGTCGGCGGCGTTCGCGGTGAGCACCTCGTCGGCCCGCTCGACCAGCGCCTCGGCCATCGCGGCCAGCGCGGCGTCCTTGGTCTCGGTCGGCAGGGTGCGCAGCACGCGGGCGGCCTCGCGGGCACGCGCCGCGGCGGCGCCGATCAGCGGGAAGTCAGCGTCGGACACGACGCCGAGGTTACGCGGCGCCGTCGCACCGTGGCCTGCTCCAGGGGCCCGCCCCGAGCCTGCGAGGGGTGGGGAGGAGCAGGTCCTTCCGCTATGCCGGGGAGGGCGGCGAGGCTGCCTGGGAGGGCGGCGAGGCGTGGCGGGCGAGGCGGGAGCGGAGGTTGCTGCGCACCGCCGGCCACTCGTCGGAGGTGATCGAGAAGACGACCGTGTCCCGCAGCGACCCGTCTGGCTGGCGGCGGTGGTTGCGCAGCACGCCGTCCTGCTTGGCCCCGAGCGCGGCGATCGCCGTCCGGGACCGGCGGTTGTGCCAGTGCGTGCGGAACTCGACGGCGACGCAGCCGAGCACCTCGAACGCGTGCGCCAGGAGCAGCAGCTTGCTCTCGCTGTTCACCCCGGTGCGCTGGGCCGACGCCCGGGTCCAGGTGTAGCCGATCTCCAGCCGCGGGGTGGCCCGGTCGATGCCGCAGTAGGTGGTCACCCCGAGCGCGTCCCCGGTGCCGCGGCGGCGGACGACGAAGGGCAGCATCGTGCCCGCCTGCTGGGCGGCGAGCTTGGCCGCCACGTCATCGGCCATCGTCGCGGGCGTGGGCACCGAGGTGTACCAGAGCTCCCACAGCCGCCCGTCGGCCGCAGCGACCGCGAGGTCGGGGGCGTCGGACAGCGCCAGCGGAGCCAGCGTCACGAGGTCACCGATCAGCGGGACCGGCTCCCAGCCGGCCACCTCGGCCGCCGGCACGTCAGGCACGCAGCGCCCGCATGGCCTGCTTGCGGGGCTCGCCGGTCAGCCGGTCGACGAACAGCTTCCCGTCCAGGTGGTCGACCTCGTGCTGCAGACAGCGCGCCATCAGCCCGCTGCCCTCCAGCCGCAGCGGCTCCCCCTGCACGTCGAAGCCCTCGGCGACGCAGTGCATCGCCCGCACGGTGGGCGCGTAGAGCCCCGGGATGGACAGGCAGCCCTCGTCGTCGTCCTGCGTCTCCGCCGAGCGCTCGGTGATCACCGGGTTCACCAGGTGCCCGATCACGCCGTCGATGTTGTAGGAGAAGACCCGCAGGCCCACCCCGATCTGCGGAGCTGCCACCCCGGCCCGGCCGGGGTGGTCGACGGTCTCCTCCAGGTCGCGGACGAGCGCGGCGAGGTCGGAGTCGAAGGCGCGGATCGGGTCGGCCGGGGTGCGCAGCACCGGATCACCGATCTCACGGATGGGTCGCACGGTCACGCGGTCACCTCGCTGGCGCTCGCCGCCCGCGTGCCCCGGGGTGCTGCGCCTTCTCGTTCGCTCGCACGCTCGCTCACGCGACCCAGTGTCTCAGGCCGGTGCGCGACGCCCGACGAGCACCATCTCGTCGCGGTGGACCACCTCGCGGCGGTGCTCCGGGTCCAGGTCCCCGGTCTTGCGACCGAGCAGGTCGGGCAGCTCACGGGCGTCGTAGGCCACCAGGCCCCGGGCGACCACGACGCCGTCGGGGCCGACCAGCTCCACCGGGTCGTCGGCGAGGAACTCCCCGGCCACCCCGGTGATGCCCGCGGCCAGCAGCGAGGCGTGCCGCTCCCGGACGGCGCGCACCGCCCCGTCGTCGAGCAGCAGCCGCCCCCGGGGCCGGCTGGCGTAGCGCAGCCAGAACTGCCGGGCCGAGGGGCGCCGGCCGCTGGGCGCGAACAGGGTGCCCACCCGCTCCCCCGCCAGCGCCGCGGCCGCCTGCGGTGTGGAGGTGACGACGACGGGCACCCCGGCCGCCGAGGCGATGAACGCCGCCTCGACCTTGGTGGCCATGCCGCCGGTGCCCACGCCGTTGCGGCTGGCCGATCCGAGGGTGACCGCCGCCAGGTCCTCTCGGCTGCGCACGGTGTCGACGAGTTGGGCCGGGCCGGTGCGCGGGTCGCCGTCGTAGACCCCGTCGACGTCGGAGAGCAGCACCAGCGCGTCGGCGACCGCCAGGTGCGCCACCAGCGCGGCGAGCCGGTCGTTGTCGCCGAACCGGATCTCCTCGGTGGCGACCGTGTCGTTCTCGTTGACGATCGGCAGGACGCCCAGGGCGAGCAGCCGCTCGACGGTCTGCCGGGCGTTGCGGTAGTGGCTGCGCCGGGTGAGGTCGTCGGCGGTCAGCAGGACCTGCCCGACGGTCACCCCGTGCCGGGTGAAGGCGTCGGCGTAGGTCTGCACCAGACGCAGCTGCCCGACGCTGGCCGCCGCCTGCGCGGTGGCCAGGTCACGGGGGCGGCTGTCCAGGCCGAGCGGGGCGAGCCCGGCGGCGATCGCGCCGGAGGAGACCAGCACGACCTCCCGGCCGGCGGCGCGCAGCGCCCCCAGCACGTCGACCAGCGCGCGCAGCCGGTCCTCGTCCAGCCCACCGGGCAGCGTGGTCAGCGACGAGGACCCGACCTTCACGACCACCCGCTGCGCGCCGGCGATCTCCGCCCGCACGCTCACCGGTCGCTGTCGCCCTCGAGGAGCTCCTGGTCGAAGGAGCCGTCGGCGTCGGCGAGCTCGTAGGGCAGCCGCCGGGCCTTCTTGGCGGCCAGCCGCTCGTCGGCGGAGAGCCGGGTGTTGTTGTCCAGCCGGGCGTCGGTGCCCCGGCCGCCCAGACCGGCGGTCTCCTCGACGCTGAGGGTGCCGGCCGGCAGCGTCGGCTCCCAGTCGAAGGTGACGTCGCCGACGGTGACGGCATCGCCGGGGACGGCGCCGACCTTGGCCAGCTCCTCCTCCACGCCCAGCCGGTTGAGCCGGTCGGCGAGGTAGCCGACGGCCTCGTCGTTGGTGAAGTCGGTCTGCCGGACCCACCGCTCGGGCCGCACACCACGCACCAGCCAGCCGTCGGTGCGCGGGTCGGGCTCGACGGTGAAGCCGCCGTCGTCGACCGCGCGCGGCGTGATGGTGATCGGTGCCGCCGGCAGCTCGGGCAGCGCGGCCCGGTGCTCCTCGACGGCGGCGGCGAGCGCGAAGCCCAGCTCGGCCAGGCCCTCGCCGGTGACCGCGCTGATCGGGAAGACGGTCAGGCCACGCTCCTCGAGCGAGGTGCGGACCAGGTCGACCAGCTCCCGGGCGTCGGGAACGTCGATCTTGTTGAGCACGGCGATCCGCAGCCGGCCCACCAGGTCCAGTTCCTCGCCGCCGTACTCGCGCAGCTCGTGCTCGAGCGCCTCGATGTCGGTCTCCGGGTCGCGCCCGGGGTCCATCGTGGCCATGTCGATGACGTGCACCAGCACCGCGCAGCGCTCGACATGCCGGAGGAACTCCAGCCCCAGGCCCTTGCCCACCGATGCACCGGGGATGAGCCCGGGGACGTCGGCCATCGTGTACGTGGTGTCACCCGAGCGGATCACGCCCAGCTGCGGGACGAGCGTGGTGAACGGGTAGTCGGCGATCTTCGGCCGGGCCGCGGACATCGCGGCCACCAGCGAGGACTTGCCCGCCGAGGGGTAACCCACCAGGCCGACGTCGGCGATGCTCTTGAGCTCCAGGACGGCGTCGACGGCCTCCCCGGGCTCACCGAGCAGGGCGAAGCCGGGGGCCTTGCGGCGGGCGTTGGCCAGCGCGGCGTTGCCGAGCCCGCCCTTGCCGCCGCGGGCCAGCACGAACCGGGCGCCGTTGCCGACCAGGTCGACCACGGCCTCCCCGCGGATGGTCACCACGGTGCCGGAGGGGACGCGGAGCACGAGGTCCTCACCGCGGCCACCGTTGCGGTAGTTGCCCGCGGCCTGCTTGCCGTTGCCGGCCTTCTGGTGCGGGCGGTGGTGGAAGTCCAGCAGGGTGTGCACGCTGGGGTCGACCTCGATGACGACGTCGCCGCCGTCGCCGCCGTTCCCGCCGTCGGGCCCACCCAGGGGCTTGAACTTCTCGCGGTGGACGGAGCTGACCCCGTTGGCACCCTTGCCTGCGGCCACGTGAACCGTCACGCGGTCGACGAAAGCGGCCATGATCGCCGCCTCTCTGCGTCTACGGCCGAACTGTGCCTACATGTGGGAACGGGTGGCGGCGCCGGTGTCCGGCGCCGCCACCCGTTGAAGAACCCCGTGCTCCTCAGCCCTCGTTCCTCGGGCCGAGCCTCGGCATGGGGCCGGTAAGCCCTTAGACCCCGGCGGTCTCGACCGCGGCGACCGAGACGACCCGGCGGCCGCGACGGTGACCGAAGGTCACCGCACCCGGCTCCAGGGCGAACAGCGTGTCGTCCTTGCCGCGGCCGACGCCCAGACCCGGGTGGAAGTGGGTGCCGCGCTGGCGGACGATGATCTCGCCGGCCTTCACGACCTGGCCACCGAACCGCTTCACGCCGAGGCGCTGAGCGTTCGAGTCGCGGCCGTTACGGGAGGACGAGGCGCCCTTCTTGTGTGCCATGTCGTCGTCAGCCCTTCGTGATGTCGCGGACCACGACGCTGGTCAGGGGCTGACGGTGCCCCTGCCGCTTGTGGTAACCGGTCTTGTTCTTGAACTTGTGGATCTTGATCTTCGGGCCCTTGCCGTGCTCGACGATCTCGCCGGTCACGGTCACGCCGGCGAGCGCCTGCGCGTCCGAGGTGACGGTGTCGCCGTCGACCAGCAGCAGGGCCGGAAGGGTGATCGTGTCACCGGCCTCCCCGGAGAGGCGGTTGATGGTGAGCGTGTCACCCACACCCACCTTGTGCTGCGCTCCACCGGCCTTGACGACTGCGTACACCACTGACTCCTCGATCGGTTCCTGTTGTCCAGCACTGTGTCCTGCGCGCACACCGGCACGGGGGCCAGGAGCTGGACGGGCCGCCGACCTCTGCTGAGGTGATGCGCGAGGCACTCGACGTGCCTCCGCGCAGCGGCAACCCGGCCAGCGTACCCGAGCCCGGGCATCCGGGTCGAACGTGGTCTAGCGACCGGCCCCGCTCACGAGGCCGGCGGGCCGGCCGGGCGGGAGGCCGCCCGGCGGCGCCGCGGCCGGGCTGCCGCGGGGGCTGCCGGGTCGGGGACGGGATCGGTGGCCGTGACCACCGGCTCCGCCACCGGCTGCGGGGCGACGACGACCGGCGGCACCGGGGCGTCGGGTGCCACGACGGGCCGCGACTCCTCGACCGCCGGCACCTCGTCCGGCCCGACGGCCGGAGCCGGCGGGACCTCCGCGACCCGGCCGGCCAGCAGCATGTCCGGCGTGGCCGTCTCCGCGGCGCCGGCGCCCGGCGTCGGGGTCCCGGTCGCGCCCTCGCTCGGGACCTCGACCGGTTCCACCAGGACCGCGGCGGCCTCACCTGCCGGCGGCGCCACGGGCTCCTCGTCCGCACCCGCGGAGGCGAGCACCGCGGCGTCCGCGGCTGCCCGGGCCTCCCCGGACTGCCCGCGCCCGCGGCGTCCCCGGCTGCGCCGGCTGCTGCGGCCCTCGGTGCCGGACTCGCCGCCCGACTCCTCGGCGCCGGCAGCGGCCTCGGTCGACGGCGCGAGGTCGGCGGTGACGTCGACCTCGCTGCCGGAGGACTCCGTACCGGAGTCCGTGCCCGGGTCCTTCCCGGAGTCCCTGCCCGAGTCCCGGCCCGAGTCCCTGCCCGAGTCCTTGTCCTTGCCGGAGTTCTTCCCGGCGTTGTCCTTGCCGGCGCTGTCCTTGCCGCCGCTGTCCTTGCCGGCGTTGTCAGCCCGCTGCTGGTCGCGGTTGCGGCCGCCACCGTTGCCGCCGCCACCGTTGCCCGGCCCGCTGCTCCCGCCGTTGCCGTTGCCGTTGCCGCCACCGCGACGCTCGCCGACCGGCTCGGTGTGCACCAGCACACCGCGGCCGCGGCAGTGGTCACACGGCTCGGAGAAGACCTCCAGCAGGCCCTGGCCGACCCGCTTGCGGGTCATCTGCACCAGGCCCAGGGAGGTGACCTCGGCGACCTGGTGCTTGGTGCGGTCGCGACCGAGGCACTCGGTGAGCCGCCGCAGCACGAGGTCGCGGTTGCTCTCCAGGACCATGTCGATGAAGTCGATGACGATGATCCCGCCGATGTCCCGCAGCCGGAGCTGGCGGACGATCTCCTCGGCGGCCTCGATGTTGTTCCGGGTGACCGTCTGCTCCAGGTTGCCGCCGGAGCCGGTGAACTTCCCGGTGTTGACGTCGACCACGGTCATCGCCTCGGTGCGGTCGATGACCAGCGACCCACCCGAGGGCAGCCACACCTTGCGGTCCAGCGCCTTGGCCAGCTGCTCGTCGATGCGCAGGTCGCGGAAGACGTCGCCGGTGCCGGTGTAGCGCTGCAGCCGCCCGGACAGCTCCGGGGAGACGTGCGCGACGTAGGCCTCGACGGTGTCCCAGGCGTCGTCGCCCTGCACGACCAGCCGCTTGAAGTCCTCGTTGAAGACGTCGCGGATGACCCGGATGGCCAGGTCCGGCTCGCCGTAGAGCAGCGTCGGTGCGCTGCTGGTCGAGGACGCCTTGGTCTGGATGACCTCCCACTGCGCCTGCAGCCGGGCCACGTCGCGGGTGAGCTCCTCCTCCGAGGCGCCCTCCGCCGCGGTCCGGATGATCACGCCGGCGTCCTCGGGGACGATCTTCTTGAGGATGTCCTTGAGCCGGGTGCGCTCCTTGTCCGGCAGCTTCCGGCTGATGCCGGTCATCGAGCCGCCGGGCACGTAGACCAGGAAGCGGCCCGGCAGGTTGATCTGCTGGGTGAGCCGGGCGCCCTTGTGGCCGATCGGGTCCTTGGTGACCTGCACCAGGACCTTGTCGCCGGACTTCAGCGCGGTCTCGATGGAGCGCGACTTGCCGGTCAGGCCGGCGGCGTCCCAGTTGACCTCACCGGCGTACAGGACGGCGTTGCGGCCCTTGCCGACGTCGACGAACGCCGCCTCCATGCTGGGCAGCACGTTCTGCACCCGGCCGAGGTAGACGTTGCCGGCGAACGAGGTGGCCTGCGCCTGGGTGACGTAGTGCTCGACCAGGACGTCGTCCTCGAGGACGGCGATCTGGGTGCGCTCGCCGTGCTGCCGGATGACCATGGCCCGGTCGACGGCCTCGCGGCGGGCGAGGAACTCGGACTCGGTGAGGATCGGGGCGCGGCGGCGACCGCCGTCCCGACCCTCCCGGCGGCGCTGCCGCTTGGCCTCGAGCCGGGTCGAGCCGGCCACGCCCTTGACGTCGTCCTCGCTGCTGACCCGGCCGTTGCGCCCGGCCCGCTCGGGGCGGTCGTCGGCGTCCTCGGCGGTGTCGTCACCGGTCTCGCCGCTGCTGCCCCGGCGACGGCGCCGCCGCCGGCGACGGGTGCTGGAGGCACTGCCGCCCTCGGCGTCGTCGTCGTTGTCCTCGGCGTCGTCGGCGCCGCCGGACTCCTGGGTGTCGTCGCTGTCCCCGGCGTCGTCCCGGCGGGTCTCGCCGGCGGCCTGCTCGGGCGCGTCGTCGTCGCTGTCGCCCGAGTCGTCACCGGTCCGGCCACGACCGCGGCCGCGGCGGCCCCGGCGACGTCGCCGGCTGCTGCCCGCGCCGCCGTCGTCGCCGTCGCGGTCATCGGTGTCGCGGTCGTCGGTGTCCTGCTCGTCGGTGTCCTGCTCGTCGTCGGACCGGTCAGCCTGCGCCTCGGCCGCGGCCAGCACGGCGACGTCCTCGGCGTCCGGGGTGGTGTCCTCGGCGTCCGCCGGACGGCGCCGGCGGGAGCGACGCGGCGGCGCGGCCGGCTGCTCGTCGCGGTCGGCCGGGGGCGCGGCGACCTCCGGGTCGGCCGGGGACTCGGCCTCGGTGCGGCGGCTGCGCCGACGCGGTGAGCCGGCCTCCGGCTCGGGCGGGGCCATGAAGCTGATGAAGGCCGGCGCCACCGGCGGGGCCGCCGGCGGCGGGGCGACCGAGTCGGGGTCGGCGGCCAGCGCCGGGCGGGTGGCCCGGCGGCGCGGGCGCGCGGTGACGGCAGTGGGCTCCGGGGAGCTGAACTGGGCACCGAAGCGGGGAGCCTCGGGCTCGGGCTCCTCCGCCCGCTGGGACGACACCGGCGCGGCGTCGGGGACCTCGGCCGCCGCGTCCTGGACGGTCTCGTCCTCGGCCGGCGACTCCTCGTCGGGCTCCTCGGCCGGGGGCTGCGGTGCGGTCACCGCGCCGGTCTCCTCGGCCGGCCCCGGGCCGGGCGGCGCGGCGGCCGGCTGGGCCTCCGATGCCTCGGTGGTGTTGTCGTTCTCGTCGATGCGGTCGGCCACGAAGGGCTCGCCTCCTGGTGCGCTCCCGGGCGCCGATCGTCTCCGACTGGCGGCCGCGCAGGAACGCGGGTTGGGCGGGTCGGGCGGCCACACCGAGGTGCGGCGGGGTCGGCCGGCCCGCGAAGTCTGATCGAGCTCCGGCCGGTGCGGCTGGGGCCCGGTGGTGCAGCATGATCGCGGGTGGTGCGGTGGTGCAGAGCTCTTGGGTCGCGCCACGGCTGGCAGACGTGTCGCAGACGGCGTCCGGCACCCGGTCCCGCCGGGTCAGACCCCCGCGCGCTCCTCCTGGCAGCAGGAACGCACCGCACGATCTGGTCCGAGCGGGTCGGCGACGTCACCACTCTCGTCGAGCCGGCCCTGCGCCTCACGCACGGCCCGTGGGGGCGACGGCGGGTGCAGGTCGGCGACGACAGCCAGGGCAGCCATCACGTCGTCCGGTCGCACGGTCGGCGTGAGCTGCCGTACGACCACCTGCAGTATGGCACAACCTGTGTCACCGGCCACCGACGCGCGCACGACGGCGGCCCGGACGTCGACGTCCTTGGTGCCGGTCTTGGCCCGCTTGGTGACCGTCACCGACTCGCGGGCGAGCAGCTCGGCGAGGGCAGCGGAGAGCTCCGCCGGGGCCACACCGGGCAGGTCGATCCGCCAGCGGGTCGCGTCCAGCCGGTCGGCGAGCGAGCCGCTCCCCTCCCCCGCCTCGACGCACTCCAGCACGTCGATGCCCGGCGGCAGCGACGCGTCGAGGGCGGCGCGCACCTGTTCCGGGTCGCGCCGCTGGGAGAGACCGATCTCGACGTACTCGGCCTCCGACGCGGCGCCAGTGGGCGCGGCGCCCATGTAGGAGATCTTGGGGTGCGGGCTGAACCCCGCGGAGAAGGCCATCGGCACCTGGGCCCGGCGCAGGGCACGCTCCAGCGCCCGGGCGAGGTCGCGGTGCGAGGCGAAGCGAAGCGGCCCGCGCTTGGTGTAGCGCAGCCGCAGCTTCTGCACCGTCGGCGGCGGGGGCGGGCCCTCGGGCTGGCGGGCCACTACCGGACGACCGTGAGCGGCAGCAGGCTGCGCCCGGTCGGGCCGATCTGGATCTCGGTGCCCATCGTCGGGCAGACACCGCAGTCGTAGCAGCCGGTCCACCGGCAGTCACCGACCTCCTCCTCGGAGATCGCCTCCTGCCAGTCCTCCCAGAGCCACTCCTTGTCCAGCCCGGAGTCCAGGTGATCCCAGGGCAGCACCTCGTGCTCGGTGCGCTCCCGGGTCGTGTACCAGTCCAGGTCGACGCCGAACGGGGCGAGCTCCGCGGCAGCCGCTGCCGTCCAGCGGTCGAAGGAGAAGTGCTCGCTCCAGCCGTCGAAGTGGCCGCCGTCGCGCCACACCCGCTCGATGACCCGGCCGACCCGGCGGTCGCCCCGGGACAGCAGCCCCTCGATCACCCCGGGCTTGCCGTCGTGGTAGCGCAGCCCGATGGAGCGGCCGATCCGGCGGTCGGCGTTGATCGCCTCGCGCAGGATCCGCAGCCGGTGGTCGATCGTCTCGGCGCTGGCCTGGCCGGCCCACTGGAACGGGGTGTGCGGCTTGGGCACGAAGCCACCGATGGAGACGGTGCAGCGGATGTCCTTGCTGCCGCTGGCCTCCCGGCCGGCGCGGATCACCTCGACCGCGAGCTCCGCGATCTCCAGCACGTCCTCGTCGGTCTCGGTGGGCAGACCGCACATGAAGTAGAGCTTCACCTGGCGCCAGCCGTTGGCGTAGGCCGTGGTGACCGTGCGGACCAGGTCCTCCTTGGACACGGTCTTGTTGATCACCCGGCGGATGCGCTCGCTGCCGCCCTCGGGGGCGAAGGTCAGCCCGGAGCGGCGGCCGTTGCGGGACAGCTCGTTGGCCAGGGTCACGTTGAAGGCGTCGACCCGGGTGCTCGGCAGGGACAGGCCGGTGTTCGTGCCCTCGTACCGGTCGGCGAGCTCCTTGGCCAGCTGGCCGATCTCGGAGTGGTCGGCGCTGCTCAGCGAGAGCAGGCCCACCTCCTCGTAACCGGTGGCCTTCAGCCCGGCGTCGACCATCGACCCGATGCCGGTGATCGTGCGCTCGCGGACGGGACGGGTGATCATCCCGGCCTGGCAGAACCGGCAGCCGCGGGTGCAGCCGCGGAAGATCTCCACGCTCATCCGCTCGTGCACGCTCTCGGCGAGCGGCACCAGCGGCTGCTTGGGGTAGGGCCACTCGTCGAGGTCCATGACGGTGCGCTTGCCGACCCGCGCCGGGACGTCGTCGCGGGTGCGCAGCACCTCGGCGATCGTGCCGTCGGCGCCGTAGGTGACCGCGTAGAAGCGCGGCACGTAGACGCCGTCGACCCGGGACAGCCGGGCCAGCAGCTCGACCCGCCCGCCGGGGCGGCCCTGCGCCTTCCACGCGGCGACGACGTCGGTGATGTCACCCACGACCTGCTCGCCGTCGCCGAGCACCGCGCAGTCGACGAAGTCGCTGACCGGCTCGGGGTTGAACGCGGCGTGCCCGCCGGCGACGACGACCGGGTGGGTCTCGTCGCGGTCGACGGCGTGCAGCGGCACCCCGGCGAGGTCGAGGGCCTCGAGCAGGTTGGTGTAGCCCAGCTCGGTGGCGAAGCTGACCCCGAGCACGTCGAAGTCGCGCACCGCCCGGTGGCTGTCGACGGTGAACTGGCCGACGCCGTGCTCGCGCATGAGCGTGGCCAGGTCGGGCCAGACGGCGTAGGTGCGCTCGGCCAGGGCGTCGGGGCGCTCGTTGAGCACCTCGTAGAGGATCATCAGGCCCTGGTTGGGCAGGCCGACCTCATAGGCGTCGGGGTACATCAGCGCCCAGTGGACGGCGACGGACTCCCAGGGCTTCACCTGGGCGTTCAGTTCACCGCCGACGTACTGGATCGGCTTCTGGACCTGGGCGAGCAGGGGCTCGAGGCGGGGGTACAGGGACTCACCAGTCATGACCTGCCCAGGGTAGACCGCGGGGCCCCGTCGCTCGCGGGCGACGGGGCCCCGTGCGGCTCTCGCTCAGCCCAGCTGGGGGAAGAACAGCGCGATCTCGCGCGCGGCCGACTCGGGCGAGTCCGAGCCGTGCACGATGTTGGCCTGCACCTCCAGGGCGAAGTCGCCGCGGATGGTGCCCGGGCCGGCCTTGACCGGGTCGGTCGCGCCGGCCAGGGCGCGGAAGGCCTCGATGGCCCGCGGGCCCTCGACGACCAGGGCCATCAGCGGGGCGCTGGTGATGAACTCCACCAGCGAGCCGAAGAACGGCCGCTCGCGGTGCTCGGCGTAGTGGGTCTCGGCGACCTCGGCGGTCAGCGTGCGCAGCTCGGCGGCGACCAGGCGCAGGCCCTTGGCCTCGAGCCGGGCGATCACCTGGCCGACCAGGCCGCGGGCCACGCCGTCGGGCTTGACCAGGACGAGGGTGCGCTCAGCGGTGGGTGCAGACACGGGCGGGAGCGTACGGGACGCCGTCCGTCAACCGCGGTTGACAGCCTTCGCGTGTCAACCTACGTTGACGACATGCCCACTCCCACCGCCGTCACCGCCGCCGCGGCGGCCGACGACCCGGCCACCGGGCTGCGCGCCATCCGGGCGCTGCGCGAGCTGGCCGACCGACTGGAGGTCCTCCAGGTCTCCAGCGCCCGCGACCGCGGGTGGTCCTGGCAGCAGATCGCCGACGCGCTGGGCGTCAGCCGGCAGGCGGTCCACAAGAAGCACGCCCGCACCAGGAAGGACGACTGAGGTGTTCGAACGATTCACCGACGAGGCCCGTCGCGCCGTGGTCGTCGCCCAGGAGGAGGGACGCGGACTGCGCGCCGAGCAGATCGAGCCGGTCCACCTGCTGCTGGCCCTCACCCGGGACCCGGGCACCGGCGGCCAGGTGCTGCGCGAGAGCGGCCTCACGCACACCGCGGTCCGCGATGCGGTCCTGCGGTCCGGCGGCCCCCTGGACGCCGACGCCCTGGCCACCCTCGGCATCGACCTGGACTCCGTCCGCGCCGCCACCGAAGCGGCCTTCGGGCCCGGCGCACTGGACGCGCCGGGACCCGCCGGGCACATGCCCTTCACCCGGGGCAGCAAACAGGCGCTGGAGCAGGCCCTGCGGTTCGCCGTCCGGCGCAAGGAACGGCGGATCGAGGCCCGGCACCTGCTCTTCGGCGTGCTGGCCGTGGCCGACCCGACCGTCGTCCGGGTGGTGCAGCAACTCGGCACCGACTCCGGCGCACTGCGCGGCCGGCTGGACGGCAGCGACGCCGCCTGACGTCAGGTCAGCGGGCGAGGTCCATCCGGGCCATGTGGCGCCACAGCTCCTGGTCCTTGTCACTGAGCCCGTTCCAGCAGTCGAAGCTGTTGCGGGCGTGCAGCTCCTTGGCCCGGCGCTCGACGGCGTTCTCGGGCAACCGGAACCGGACGCGCGCGGCGTAGTCGACGATGGTCGTGCTGATCGGCCCGGCAGGGGCGATCACCGGCTCGTCCGTGGTGCTCCGCCGCACCTTCCGGCCGGGCACGTCGTGGCTGCCCCCGCAGCAACTCCCGTGGTCCGCCATGGTCCTCCCCCGTCCCCACCGGCGCTCACCGGAGCGTCATCGTCTCCGCACCGTCGGTGACGGCAAGCTTCGCGCACCTCTCGCCCCAGGCGCCTGCGCGGTCGCCCGTTCGGGTGAGGCCCCGCGGGCTCAGGCGACGGGCGGTGCGGCCGGGGGTGAGCCGAACGCGGTACCCAGCAGCTCCTTGCGGATCTGCAGCAGGTAGAGCCAGATGAGCAGGAAGACCCCGCCGACGAACCACATCGCCGCCCCGAGCAGGCCGGTCAGCACCAGCGGCACCTGCAGGACGGTGCCGATCAGCAGCCCCTGCGGCCGGCGCTGCAGCCCGCTGGCCAGCACCAGCACGGCGGCCAGGGCCAGCACCGACCACAGGCCGACGTCGGAGAGCCCGGTCTCGGTCGGCGCGAACGCCCGCGGCACGAACAGCACGGCGATCCCCTCCAGGAACAGGATCGCCGCGGCCGCCCCGTTCAGCGCCCGCCCCGCGCGGACCGGGTCGGGCGCTGTCACGCCCGCCGGCCGGCGAGCAACGTGCGGGCCTCGCCGGCGGTGATCACGCTGCCGGTGATCAGCACCCCCGAGCCGCCCAGCGCGTCGTCCGGCCCGGCCTCGGCCAGTTCGATCGCCGACTCCAGCGCCTCGGTCAGCCGCGGGTGCACGCTGACCCGGTCGGCGCCGAAGACGTCGACGGCCAGCGCGCCCAGCTCGTCGGCGGGCATCGCGCGGGCCGAGCTGTTCTGCGTGACGACCAGCTCGGCGCACAGCGGCTCGAGCGCCTCGAGGATCCCGCTCACGTCCTTGCCGACGACCACCCCGACCACGCCGACCAGCCGGGTGAAGTCGAAGGACTCGCGCACCGCGTCGACGGTCGCCGCCATCCCGGCCGGGTTGTGCGCGGCGTCGATGATCACCGTCGGCGAGGTGCGCACCCGCTCGAGCCGACCGGGCGACCGCACCCCGGCGAAGGCCTCCCGGACGACGTCCTGGGCGACCGGCCCGCTGGCCGCGCCGGCCCCCAGGAACGCCTCGACCGCGGCCAGCGCCACGGCGGCGTTCTGCGCCTGGTGCGCGCCGAACAGCGGCAGGAACACCTCGTCGTACTCCCCGCCGAGGCCCTGCAGGCGCACCTGCTGGCCGCCGACGGCCACCCGCCGCTCCAGCACCCCGAACTCGGTGCCCTCGCGGGCCACGGAGGCGTCCACCTCGATGGCCCGGCGGACCAGCGCCTCCAGGGCACCGGCCGGCTGGTGGGCCAGCACCGCCACCGACTCGGCCTTGATGATCCCGGACTTCTCGGTGGCGATCGTGGCGACGTCGGGGCCGAGGTACTCGGCGTGGTCGAGGGAGACCGGGGTGACGACGGCGACCCGCGCGTCGACGACGTTCGTCGCGTCCCAGGTGCCGCCCATGCCCACCTCGACGACGGCGACGTCCACCGGGGTCTCGGCGAAGGCCGCGTAGGCCAGGGCGACCGTGACCTCGAAGAACGACATCGGCACGTCCCCGCCGGCGTCGACCATCTGCACGTAGGGCGCGATGTCGTCGTGGACCTCGACGAACCGCTCGGCGCTGATCGGCTCGCCGTCGATGACGATCCGCTCGCGCACCGTCTCCAGGTGCGGGCTGGTGAACCGGCCCACGCGCAGGCCGAAGCCGCGCAGCAGCTCGTCGATCATCCGCGCCGTCGACGTCTTGCCGTTGGTGCCGGTGACCTGGATGACGGGGAACGCGCGGTGCGGCGAACCGAGCAGGTCGACCAGCGCGGTGATGCGGGTCAGCGACGGTTCGAGCCGGTTCTCCGGCCAGCGCGCCAGGAGCGCCTGCTCGACCCGGGCCAGCTCATGGTCCCCGGCCGCCTGCCCTGGGGGAATGGAGGTGCTCATCGCTCTTAGGATGCCAGTCATGGTCGCTGACACCCGAGCCCCCGAGAGCACGGCCCCGGGAGCCGGTGGCGCCGTACCCGACAAGCCCTCCCTGGAGGGGCTGGAGTCCACGTGGGTCACCCGCTGGGCCGAGCAGGGCACCTACGCCTTCGACCGGGCCGCGGCGCTGTCGGCCCCCCGGGCCCAGACGTACGCCATCGACACCCCGCCGCCGACCGCCAGCGGCTCGCTGCACGTCGGGCACGTGTTCAGCTACACGCACACCGACATCATCGCCCGCTACCAGCGGATGCGCGGCAAGCACGTCTTCTACCCGATGGGCTGGGACGACAACGGCCTGCCGACCGAGCGGCGCGTGCAGAACTATTACGGGGTCCGCTGCGACCCCTCACTCCCCTACGACCCGGCGTTCGAGCCCCCGGCCAAGCCCGGCAAGGACCAGCAGCCGATCTCCCGGCGGAACTTCGTCGAGCTCTGCGAGCAGCTGACCGCGGTCGACGAGGCGGAGTTCGAGAAGCTCTGGCGCCGGGTGGGCCTGTCGGTCGACTGGTCGAACGTGTACCGGACGATCTCCGAGAGCTCCCGGGCCACCGCGCAGAAGATGTTCCTGCGCAACCTCGCCCGCGGGGAGGCCTACGCCCAGGAGGCGCCGACCCTCTGGGACGTCACCTTCCGCACCGCGGTCGCGCAGGCCGAGCTGGAGGACCGGGAGCGCCCCGGCGCCTACCACCGGATCGGCTTCACCGGCCCCTCCGGGGACCCGGTGTTCATCGAGACCACCCGGCCCGAGCTGCTGCCGGCCTGCGTCGCGCTGGTCGCCCACCCCGACGACGAGCGCTACCAGCCGCTGTTCGGCAAGACGGTCACCACGCCGCTGTTCGGCGTCGAGGTGCCGGTCGTGGCGCACCGGCTGGCCGAGCCGGACAAGGGCTCGGGCATCGCGATGATCTGCACCTTCGGCGACCTCAACGACGTCACCTGGTGGCGGGAGCTGCAGCTGCCCACCCGCGCCGTCATCGGCTGGGACGGCCGCTTCGTCGCCGAGCCGCCGGCCGACGTGCCCGCCGACGTCTACGCCGAGCTGGCCGGCAAGACCTCCTTCAGCGCGCAGCAGCGCATCGTCGAGCTGCTGCGCGAGTCCGGCGACCTGGTCGGTGACCCGAAGCCGATAACGCACCCGGTGAAGTTCTTCGAGAAGGGCGAGCGCCCGCTGGAGATCGTCACCACGCGGCAGTGGTACATCCGCAACGGCGGCCGGGACGCCGACCTGCGCGATGCGCTCGTCGCCCGGGGCCGGGAGATCCAGTGGGTGCCCGAGCACATGCGGCACCGCTACGAGAACTGGGTCGAGGGGCTCAACGGCGACTGGCTGGTCAGCCGGCAGCGCTTCTTCGGCGTGCCGTTCCCGGTCTGGTACCCCCTCGACGCCGACGGCGAGCCCGACTACTCGGCGCCGCTGCTCGCGCCGGAGGAGTCGCTGCCGGTCGACCCCTCCTCCGACGTCCCGGCGGGCTACACCGAGGACCAGCGCGGGAAGCCGGGCGGCTTCATGGCCGACCCCGACGTGATGGACACCTGGGCGACCTCGTCGCTGTCCCCGCAGGTCGCCTCGGGCTGGGACACCGACCCGGAGCTGTTCGCGCACGTCTTCCCGATGGACCAGCGGCCGCAGGCGCACGACATCATCCGCACCTGGCTGTTCTCCACCGTCGTCCGCTCGCACTACGAGCACGGCACCGTGCCGTGGACGCACGCCACGATCTCCGGCTTCGTCGTCGACCCCGACCGGAAGAAGATGTCGAAGTCGAAGGGGAACGCCACCACCCCGATCGACGTGCTGGAGCGCTACGGCACCGACGCCGTGCGCTGGCGTGCCGCCGGGGCGCGACCGGGTGCCGACTCGCCGTTCGACGAGGCGCAGATGAAGGTCGGCCGGCGGCTGGCCATGAAGCTGCTCAACGTCGGCAAGTTCGTGCTGGGCCTGGGGGCGTCGACGGCGCTGACCGCCGACCAGGTCACCGAGCCGATCGACCGCGGGCTGCTGGCCTCGCTCGCGTCGGTCGTCGACGAGACCACCGCGGCGATGGAGGCCTACAACTACAGCCGAGCGCTGGAGGTCACCGAGGCGTTCTTCTGGTCCTTCTGCGACGACTACGTGGAGCTGGTGAAGTCCCGCGCCTACGGCACCGGGGCGGCGGCCACCTCCGCGCAGGCCACGCTCGCGATCGCGCTGTCGGTGCAGCTGCGGCTGTTCGCGCCGGTGCTGCCCTTCGTCACCGAGGAGGTCTGGTCCTGGTGGCAGACCGGCTCGGTGCACCGCGCGCTGTGGCCGGCCGCCCCCGAGCTGCCCACCGGCGGTGACCCCGCGGTGCCGGCGGTGGCCGCCGAGGTGCTGTCCGGCGTCCGCAAGGCGAAGTCCGACGCGAAGGCGTCGATGCGCGCCGACGTCGCCACGACCACGGTGACCGCGCCGGAGGCCCGGGTGGCCGCCATCGAGGCGGCCCGCGGTGACCTGGTGGACGCCGGGCGGATCGCGGAGCTGTCGATCGTGGCCGGCGAGGGCCCGCTGCGCGTCGACGTCACCCTCGCCGAGTGAGCTCCCCGCTCCGTTGAACGTCAGCGGCCCAGAACCAGCCGAGTTCTGGGCCGCTGACGTTCAGGCACCGCCCGTCATCCACAGGGAGTCAGCGCGGTGCCCCTCCGCTGGGGCAACCTGCCCGGCATGTACGAGCTCGCTCCACTGCTCCCCGACGGCGTCGCCCGACGCGACGAGCTGACCCTCGCGACCAGCTCGAGCAGCGTGGCCAGGTGGCTGCGGACCGGCGAGCTGGTGCTGGCCCACGCGGGTGTGGTGGTCTTGCCGGACCGGGCCCAGGAGTGGGCGGTCCGGGCGCGGGCGGCCACGCTGTGGGCGCGGGGGCCGCTCAGCCACCTGTCGGCGCTGGCCGCCGCCGGGCTGACCGAGCCACCCCGGGGCCCGATCCACGTGACCGTGCCCGCCGACCGGTTCCCCCGCGGCTGCCCGGACGTGGTCGTCCACCGCACCGGGCTGCCGATGGGCCCGACCCAGGGGTTCGCGCCGCCGCGTCTGCCGGTCGCCCGCAGCCTGGTGGACGCCTGGACCTGGGCGCACACCCCGCGACGGAACCCACGAGCGTCGCAGCAGCAGCCCGTGGCGCGGCACCTGGTCATCGAGTGCGTCCGCCGGCGGGACGTCCACGTCCGCGACCTCCGGCGGGCATCGGACCGGCAGCCGACGCACGGCGGCCGGGTGGCGTTGTGCGCTCTGCTCGACCTGGTCGAGGGCGGCTGCCAGAGCGAACTGGAGATCTTCGGGGTGATCCATGTGCTCCGCATTCCCGGCATCCCCGCGCCCGTGCAACAGCACCGGGTCTTCCTGCCGAACGGCCGGCACGTCGACCTCGACGCCGCCTACCTAGCCGCGAAGGTCGGCATCGAGCTGGACGGTGCAGCGTTCCACGGGAGCGCCGAGGACCGCGAACGGGACACCCGCCGCGACGCTGCCCTCGCTGCCCTGGGCTGGATCACCTTGCGGTTCAGCTACCGGCGGCTCACCGGAGAGCCGGCCACCTGCCAGCGGGAGATCGAGGCCGTTGTCCGCCAGCGTATGGATCCTTGAACGTCAGTGGCCCGGAACCACGCGGGTTCTGGGCCACTGACGTTCAGCGCTGATAGGTCAGGCGCTCTTCTCGCGGGGCGCGCGGCTGGGCTTGCGGGGCACGATCGTCGGGTTCACGTGCTCCAGCACGACGTCCTTCGTGATGACGACGGTGGCGACGTCCTCACGGCTGGGGATGTCGTACATGACCGACTGGAGGACCTCCTCCATGATCGCCCGGAGCCCACGCGCGCCAGTACCGCGCAGGATCGCCTGGTCGGCGATCGCTTCCAGCGCGTCGTCGGTGAACTCCAGCTCGACGCCGTCCAGCTCGAACAGCCGGCGGTACTGGCGCACCAGGGCGTTCTTCGGTTCGGTCAGGATGTTGATCAGGGCCTGACGGTCGAGCTTCTGCACGCTGGTGATCACCGGCAGGCGGCCGATGAACTCGGGGATCATCCCGAACTTCATCAGGTCTTCCGGCATGACCTGCGCGAAGGCGTTGGCCTCCTCGATCTCGGCCTTGCCGCGGACCTCGGCGCCGAAGCCGATGCCCTGCTTGCCGGTGCGGGCCTCGATGACCTGGTCCAGCCCGGCGAACGCGCCACCCACGATGAACAGCACGTTGGTGGTGTCGATCTGGATGAACTCCTGGTGCGGGTGCTTGCGCCCGCCCTGCGGCGGCACCGACGCCGTCGTCCCCTCGAGGATCTTCAGCAGCGCCTGCTGCACGCCCTCACCGGAGACGTCGCGGGTGATCGAGGGGTTCTCGCTCTTGCGGGCGATCTTGTCGACCTCGTCGATGTAGATGATGCCGGTCTCGGCCCGCTTGACGTCGTAGTCGGCGGCCTGGATCAGCTTCAGCAGGATGTTCTCGACGTCCTCACCGACGTAGCCGGCCTCGGTCAGCGCGGTGGCGTCGGCGATCGCGAACGGGACGTTGAGCATCCGCGCCAGGGTCTGCGCCAGGTGGGTCTTGCCGCACCCGGTGGGGCCCATCAGCAGGATGTTGGACTTGGCCAGCTCGACGGAGTCGTCGCGGCTGCCCGTGCCGCCCCCGGCCTGCACCCGCTTGTAGTGGTTGTAGACCGCCACGGCCAGCGTGCGCTTGGCCTTGTCCTGGCCGATGACGTACTGCTCGAGGAAGTCGTGGATCTCCTTGGGCTTCGGCAGCTCGTCGAACTTGAGGTCCGACGACTCCGAGAGCTCCTCCTCGATGATCTCGTTGCAGAGATCGATGCACTCGTCGCAGATGTAGACCCCGGGGCCAGCGATGAGCTTCTTGACCTGCTTCTGGCTCTTCCCGCAAAACGAGCACTTGAGCAGGTCGCCGCTCTCACCGATACGTGCCACCTGGCTGACCTCCACCTCGAGAGGGACGGCACTGTGGCTGCCCCGGTACGCGTTGTCGTGCCCTGTCGACGCCCGATGTCGTGGGCGCCTGCGGATGTCCCTGCGGTGCTGACCGAACGGTGCGGACCGGGGATCGGGCGTTCGCTGAACCTACCCGGCCGGTGTGACGTTCCGGGGTAGGAACGCACCCTGGACGTCCGGTACGTCACACCCGCCCCGGCTCCCCCGCGACGCCGCCGGCGACGGGCCGGTGGTCTCGCGGATTGGGTGAACGGTACGGGCCGGGAGCGCGACACGCGCGGCCCCGGCCCGTCCGCTCGGGTCGATCACGCCGGCAGCGCGTTGAGCTTCCGGCTGGCGATGACCTGGTCCACGATCCCGTACTCCTTGGCCTGCTCGGCCGTGAGGATCTTGTCCCGGTCGATGTCCTTGCGGACCTGCTCCTGGGTCTGGCCGGTGTGCCGGGCCAGGATCTGCTCCATCTGCACGCGGACCCGCTCGATCTCGCGGGCGTGGATCTCCAGGTCGGTGACCTGGCCGCCGGCCTCGCCGGAGGGCTGGTGGATCAGCACCCGGGAGAAGGGCAGCGCGAGCCGCTTGCCCGGCGTCCCGGCCGCGAGCAGGACGGCGGCCGCGGAGGCGGCCTGGCCCATGCAGACGGTCTGGATGTCGGGCCGGACGAACATCATCGTGTCGTAGATCGCCGTCAGCGCGGTGAACGAGCCACCGGGCGAGTTGATGTACATGGTGATGTCGCGGTCGGGGTCGTTGGACTCCAGCGTGATCAGCTGGGCCATGACGTCGTTCGCCGACGCGTCGTCGACCTGCACCCCGAGGAAGATGATGCGCTCCTCGAAGAGCTTGTTGTACGGGTTGCTCTCCTTCATGCCGTAGCTCGTGCGCTCCACGAAGGAGGGCAGGATGTACCGGCTCGAAGGCATCTGGAAGTCGCTCATGTCAGTCCTCCGACCGTTCAGTTCTCGGTGACCGGGTTGTCGGTCTGCGTGGTGCTGGACGCCCGCGTCACGACGTGGTCGACGAAGCCGTACTCGAGGGCCTCCTGCGCGGTGAACCACCGGTCGCGGTCGGAGTCCTTCTCGATCTGCTCGACCGTCTGCCCGGTGAACTGCGCCTGCAGCTCGTTGAGCTGGGCCTTGGTGTTGCGGAACAGCTCGGCCTGGATGGCGATGTCGGAGGCGGTGCCGCCGACGCCGGCCGAGGGCTGGTGCATCAGGATCCGGGTGTGCGGCAGCGAGTACCGCTTGCCCTTGGTGCCCGCGGTGAGGAGGAACTGGCCCATCGAGGCGGCCAGGCCCATCGCGTAGGTGGCGACGTCGCAGTCGATGAACTGCATCGTGTCGAAGATCGCCATGCCGGCGGTCACCGAGCCACCGGGCGAGTTGATGTACAGGTGGATGTCGCGGGTGGGGTCCTCGGCGGACAGCAGCAGCATCTGCGCGGCGAGCTGGTTGGCGATCACGTCGTCGACCTGGCTGCCCAGGAAGATGATCCGCTCGCGCAGCAGGCGCTCGTAGACCGAGTCGTTGAGGTTCATCCCCCCGGCGGCCGCACGCAGCAGCGGCATGCTCGCCAGGTTCGGGTCTGTGGTGCTCACGGGTGCGGTGACCTCCGTAGGACTGCGGTGCAGTCGGTCTGGTGGAACGGGTGGGTCGGTGGTCTCGGTGCGGTCGCGACCCCCGCCGACGGGTGCCGGCCGGTGGTCTGGCGGTGACCGCCTCGGTGTCACGTCGACCCTAACGCGCAGCCCCGACGCCTTCCTCCCGGTCCGGGCCGGTGTTCGCCGTGGGCGCAGCGCACGACCCGGGTCGCGAGCGCGGTACCCGGGAACGACAGCGCCGCCCGCACCCGAGGTGGGTGCGGGCGGCGCTGGGCGACCGGTGGGAGGTCAGGCCTTGTCGGTGCTGCCCTCGGCGTCGTCGACGGCCGCCTCGGCCTCGGTCACCGACTCGTCGGTGGCGTCGTCACCAGCCTCGTCGCCGGCCTCGTCGGCGGTGACCGTCTTCGGGCGGAGCGCCTCGAGGTCGACCACGTTGCCCGACGCGTCGGTGATCGTGGTCTGCTCGAGCAGCTGCGCCAGCGCCTTGGTGCGGCGGACGTCGGCGACGAACTCGGCGATGTTGTTGCCCTGCTGCAGCTGCTGGGCGTACTGCTCGGGGCTCACCCGGTTGCGCTGGGCCTGGGCCATGATCTGCGCCGACAGGTCCTCGTTGTCGACGGTGACCTCGCGGGCGTCGGCGATCGAGTCGAGCACGAACTGCGTCTTGACCGCCTTCTCGACGTTCTCGCGCATCTCGGCGTCGTAGCCCTCGCGGCCGCCCTCGATGCCGGCGGCGGAGAAGTAGGCGTCCCAGTCCATGCCGGCCTGGAGCAGCTCGCGCTCCATGGCCTGGCTGCGGAAGGCCAGCTCCTGCTCGACCAGCTTGTCCGGCACCGGGACCTCGATGGTCTCGAGCAGGTGCTCGACCAGCTTGTCGCGGGCCTGCGCGCCCTGCTGCAGCACCTTGGTGCGCGACAGCCGGGTGCGGACGTCGTCCTGCAGCTCGGCGAGGGTGTCGAACTCACTGGCGATCGAGGCGAACTCGTCGTCCAGCTCCGGCAGCTCCTTGGACTTGACCGAGCGCACCGTGACGGTGACCTCGGCCTCCTCGCCGGCGTCGGGGCCGTTGAGCAGCGGGGTGGTGAAGGTGGCGCTCTCGTCGGCGGACAGCCCGCGGACGGCCTCGTCCAGGCCGTTCATCAGGTTGCCGGAGCCGACCTCGTAGGACATCCCGGTGGTGCTGCCGTCCTCGAGCACCTCCCCGTTGAGCTTCGCCTCCAGGTCGATCGAGACGTAGTCGCCGTCCTCGGCGGCCCGCTCGACACCGGTGAGGGTGGCGAACCGCTCGCGCATGACGGAGATCTGCTGCTCGATCTCCTCGTCGGTGACCTCGACGTCGTCGACGGTGACCGCGAGCGAGTCCAGGGCGGGCAGCTCCAGCTCGGGGGCGACGTCGACCTCGGCGGTGAAGGCCAGCAGCTCGCCGTCCTCGAGGCGGGTGACCTCGACCTCGGGCTGGGCGATGACGCGGACCTGGTTCTCCCGGACCGCCTCGGAGTAGACCTCCGGAACGGCGTGCTGGACGACCTGCTCCAGCACGACGGGGCGGCCGACCCGCTGGTCGATCACACGGTTGGGCACCTTGCCGGGGCGGAACCCGGGGATGCGCACCTGGTTGCGCAGCTCCTTGTAGACCTCGCCGAAGGCGTGGTCGAGGTCGCTCCACGGCACCTCGATCGCGAGCCGGACCCGGGTCGGGCCCAGGTTCTCGATGGTGCTCTTCACAGCGCAGCGCTCCTCGTGATGGGGACAGACTCGTGGGGCGCGACGCCTGACGGCGCCGCAACTCCCCACGAGTCTAGAGACGTGGGATCCGTGTCGGGGTGGCGGGATTTGAACCCACGGCCCCCCGCTCCCAAAGCGGGTGCGCTACCAAGCTGCGCCACACCCCGTGGCCGCCTGAGTGTAGGCACCCCGGCCACCGGTATCCTGCGCGGGCACCGCGAGGTGCACTGCGGGTGGACTGTGTGAGAGAACGCCGGACGCCCACGTCAGAGCGGTGTTCTCTCACAGCTGGAGAACCAGTAGGCCCTTAGTCGCGAACGCGTAGCCGCCTCCGGCCCCGAGGTGCCCGAACTCGTGAGGGCCCGCCTCGCCGAGATCGCAGGTCAGTCGGGGGCGGTGTGAGGCGTAGCCCCACCTGACGCAGGCCACCGGAGAGACCCGGTGACGTCGGCGCGATCACCTAACGTGGTGGGCGTGCCACCATGCGTACTGCACGCCTTCATCGACGAGGCTGGGCAACGTTCGTCGAGCAAGTCCTCGTCCGACGAGCCAGGTCGTCGTCGACCTCGACCGGGTCCCCAAGCACGGCCTTGAGGTCAGGACGGCCGAGAAGCGGATGGTGGCCGTCAAGGAGCGGCTGCCTGGGATGGACGCCGTCCTCTACGACGCCGACATGTCCGGCGAGGTCATCGGCCGACTGTCCGGCGACCACGGGCTGGCCGTCGTCTCTCCTGTCTCGGCGGTGGCGGCGACTGACGACAAGCCGCGAGTGGAGAAGTCCAAGTTCATCCGGACCTACACCCGCCAGCACAACGGCCGAGACTGCCGGCACTCCCTGTACTACTACGGCGGGCGCATCGTTGAGACGGGCAAGGAGCCAGCGACGGCAGCCTCCCCTTGCGCGAACTCCGCTACCTCGGCGCCCGCCGCAAGACCAATCAGGCCGAGCTCGACCGTCGCGAAGCCGAGAAGAACGGCACCCCGTCCACCCGGCGCGCTCGCCGCGGCGGCCGGGACGTTTCGGCCTACCAGTGGTGGGCCGAGTACGAGCTGCAGTGCGGCGACCACGTCGACGTCATCCGCGAGCGCACCCTCACGGACCTGAGTACCGACAAGATCAACCGCAGCGAGAACGTCCGCCAGGTCCCGCCCGGCACCTGCCTGTACAAGGAGCTGTACCCGCACGGATCTAGCATCGAGGGCTTCAACAGCTGGGTCGACGGCCGCTTCTGGCTGCGCCGGGCCCGCTGCAAGGGCGCCGACCGCCAGCAGCTCGAACAGCTCGG
Organism: Modestobacter sp. SYSU DS0904; assembly: GCF_054051115.1. NCBI lineage: Bacteria > Bacillati > Actinomycetota > Actinomycetes > Geodermatophilales > Geodermatophilaceae > Modestobacter > Modestobacter sp. SYSU DS0904. The sequence continues at coordinate 122,573 of NZ_JBJHAQ010000005.1, forward strand.
CATGGTCAGTCTGTACAACGCTCTGGTCTGGCGGGCCAACCAACATCAGCTCGCGCCACCGGACGAGCTGCCGACCGCCGCGTAGCGGACCTCAGCCTCGGCACCAGCCCCGCCACCTCACACACCCGCCCCGCCACCGTGCCCGGCGGCGAGCCAGCATGCTCTGGAGCAGGGCCATCGGCGTTCACCGAGCCGCCGAGCCCCCCGACCGCGCGCGATCACGCACCCCCACGGCCGCCGGGCCCACCGCGCGCTACCCTCTACACGGACCGGGAACCCGGTTGATCTTAGCTGGCCTTGATCAACTCGGTTTTTTCACAGTGGGTGGACGGGTTTTGTGACACGTTCTGTCCCACAGTCCTGCGGGTGTAGCTCAATGGTAGAGCCCCAGCCTTCCAAGCTGGCCATGCCGGTTCGATCCCGGTCACCCGCTCCGCGCATAATCGCAGGTCAGGTCGCCCGTTAGGCGGGTCGTGAATGGGTCACGCCGGGCGGCTCGATAGGGCCAGGCAGAGGCCCTGTTCACCCCTCCGGGTGGACTCCCCCGTGACGACAACGGGCCACGCGGAGGGCCCGAGGTCGTGCCGCGCGGCGATCCACCGGGCGACGTCCTCCACCGGCACCGCCAGCCGCTCGGCCGCTGCCCGGCTGTAGATGACGAGCGCGAAGACGGCGTACTGCCACAGCGGGGTCCGCCACCAGCCGGCGTCGTTCACCAGGTCAGGCTGCAGCCGCCGCGCATGCAGGCGGCGGCGTACAGGGCGTACTGGCTGTTGCGGTGCTCGACGCGGCTGCGGACCGTCACCTTGGGGGCCACCCTGCTCGACGAGGGCGAATACCTGTGCTCGCTGTCGACCACGCACCGGCTGCTGCGCGCTGCCGGCCAGTCCGGGGAACGCCGCGCACGGCCCCCGGCCAGCGTGCACGCCGACCGCGGCACCTCGATGACCTCCGCGCCGGTCGCTCAACTGCTCGTCGAGCTGTCGCCCGCTCCCACTCCCGGCCGCACGTGTCCAACGACAACTCGTTCAGCGAGGCGCAGTTCAAGACGATGAAGTACGCCCCGGCCTTCCCCGACCGGTTCGGCTCACTCGCCGACGCCCGCGCGTTCTGCGAGGCGTTCTTCACCTACTACAACCATGAGCACCGGCATTCCGGCCTCGGGCTGCACACCCCGGCCTCGGTTCATCACGGCACCGCCCCCGAGATCCGCGCCCAGCGCGCGGCGGCCAACCCCACGCGCTTCGGCCGCCGACGCCCGACCCCGCCGCAGCTGCCGACCTCAGCCTGGATCAACCAGCCCAGCAGGGAGGCCATCATCCAGAGCACCTGACGCGATCTTGTCTCAACCGGCTTGGCACTTCCGCGGGGCCACCCCGAGCAGATCGACGAATCCGCAGCACGACAGCGAAGCGTCCGTCAGCCGGAGAGTCAGACCAGCCGGGGTGACCTCGTCTCTCACATCCTCACTGTCAGTGCGGTCACGGCTCGGGGTCGCCGCCGCGGCCTCGGTCGTGGCGCAGCAGGCGGGCGCAGCCGAAATTGCCGGAGCCCGTGCACGGACCGGCAACGCCGACAACGGCTACCCGCGCGCCAGCCCCAGTGCGTACTCCGGCCAGAACCGGCCCGCTGGAGGACCGCCGTTGCACGTCCCGTCGGACTCGCCGGGCGTCTTGACCCAGATGAAGGCGTCGACCAGCGGGTTGCCCGTGTGCGTGGTGGTCTCCTGCCCGAGCGCGCGCCCGGTGGGGTTGCACCAGTCGTCCCCCGGCCCGTTGCCGTTGCGGCTGGTGTCGACGACGAAGTGGGCGCCGCCGGCCAGTGCCGACAGGGCCGACCCGTAGGAGACGTTGCCCTCGGTCCCCTCGAAGTTCGACACGTTGAGCGCGAATCCGTCGGCGTCCTCGATGCCGGCTGCGAGCAGCCGCTGGGCCATCGTGCCGGCGTCGATCCAGTTGGCGTGCCCCGCGTCGATGTAGGTGTGTGTGCGAGGGTGTGCTTCCAGGACCGTCACCGCCGACCGGACAACGCGCAGGCGCTCGTCCGCCTCACCGCAGAGGAGCGCCAGGGTGTCCGGCTCGACGACGACGACGGCCTCGGCGTCCCCGATTCCCGCGGCGACCGCGCGGATCCAGCTCTCGTAGCCGGCTACCGACTGGGCGCCGCCGTTGGAGGCCGAGTGGCCGCCGCAGTCGAGGTTCGGCGCGTTGTAGGCGACGAACACCGGAACCGCACCCTGCGCCTGCGCCTCGGCGACCCGCTGTCGGACGGCGGAGGTGACGTCGGGGACCCAGGCGCCGAGCCAGGTGGCCGTGGGTACGCCCGCCATCTCGGCCAGCAGTGCCGCATCGGCGGGGTTGCTGCCCTGGAGCCGGGCGGACGCCTCGGCGGCACCTGCGTTGGGGCCGTACAGCGTGTCGCCGGCGAGCGGTCCGGCGACCGGAGCACCGGCAGCGGACGCGCCGGCCGCCGGGGTCCCGCTCCCGTCCACATGGGAGACCTGGATGTCCGTGGCCGCCGCATCCCGAGGCTCCTCGACGTCCGCGGGCTCGTGCAGAGCGACCCCACCGGCCGATTCCTGCTCCGGCTCCGAGGCACCGGAGCCCTTCGGGGCGGCCGGCGCCACGCCACCCGGCTCAAATGCCCCCAGCTCCGGCGCGACGCCGCCCGCGAGCTGCTGCTCGACCGCGCCGGGGGCCGGCGCCTCGGTCGTGCCGGGGGTCAGCGGTTGGCAGGCGGCCAGCGCCGGGACGACGACGGCCGCCACCAGCAGACGCAGCCGCCCAGCTCTCGTCGGTCCGCTCACCCGGCCGGACGAGGGCACCAAGTCGGGTGACGGATTAACTACGGAGCGTTGATACACCGCGCAAATGTAACCACTCGATTCCTTACTGTCACCAGCCAACCGAAGAGAAGCCCGGTCCACCGCATCCCTGCTGCGCAGACCACGGCCACGGACGTCGTCAGCGGCGTGCATGTGGAGGACGGGTGTGAGTTGCGGCACCCGGACGGCGGGCGGGCGCGGCTGCCATGCCCGGAGATCGGGGTCGTCGCGTCAGCGGACACGCCGCCACGCGGTAACGGCGCACGCGGCGACCCTCGCTCTGCGTCGTCGGCGGTCGCCGAGCCGCTCCACCGCAGAGGCTGCGGCTCGAGGGCAGGCCAGGACCGGAGCACCATGGTGGGTACGACGCCCTCGGCGGCTCCGCTGGGGGCAGCCGTCACCTGCTCCGGTGACGGTCGACGGAGACGGGGCCCAGGAGAGCGAGAGGCTGTTCATGCTCTGGTGCAGACGCGGCGCGACTGCGGTGCTCCTGCTGTCCGTGCTCCCGGTGGCCGGCTGCAGCACCGACGCCCCGAACCGGGACGCGGCCGTCGTTCCCAGCTCGCCGTCGGCACCGTCCGTCGAGGAGGTCGGGCGAGAGTTCCTGGCCGACTACGTGAGGCCGGAGGGCCGGGTCGTCCGCCACGACCAGGGCGGCGACACGGTCAGCGAGGGTCAGGCCTACGCCATGCTCGTCGCCGCTGGGATCGGCGACGACGAGACCTTCCGCGCGGTGTGGTCCTGGACCCAGGACAACCTCCGCCGTCCCGACGGCCTGTTGAGCTGGCGGTGGGCCGACGGCGCGGTGGTCGATTCGTCGTCGGCCGCCGATGCCGACCTCGACGCGGCGCGCGCCCTGGTGGTTGCCGGGGAGGCGTTCGACGATCCGGAGCTCACGGCCGCGGGCGTTGCCCTCGGGCAGGCGGTGCTCGACCTGCAGACGGTCGAGATCGACGCCGGTCGGGTGCTCGTGGCCGGCAACTGGGCCACCACCGCGCCCTTCACCTACAACCCGAGCTACCCCTCCCCCGCGGCGAACGCCGTGCTCGCGGAGGCCTCGGACGATCCGCGTTGGGCCGAGCTCGACGCAGGCACCCGCGCGGTGACCGAGGCCCTCCTGGACGACGGCACCCTGCCTTCCGACTGGGCCGAGATCCGGGAGGACGGAACCGTCTCCCCCACGGCTGGCCCGATGGGCCGAGGGGGCGAGCTCGTGTACGGCTTCGACGCCGCCCGCCTTCCCGTGCGCTTCGCGGAGTCGTGCGACGAGGAGGATCGCGCGCTGGCCGCCGCACTGGCCGATCCCCTCGACGGCGCCGGGGACGCCGCGCGGCTCGACCTCGGCGGCCAACCGCTCGTCGACTACGACTCCGTGGTCGCGGCCGTGGCGCAGGCAGCGGTCGCCGCGGCGGGAGGCGACGAGGACGCCGCGGCTCGCGAACTGGCCGACGCCGCCGCGATCGACGAGGCCACCGACACCTACTACGGCGCCGCCTGGAACGCGCTGGGCCGGCTGCTGCTGACCGACGAGTCGCTCGGTGGCTGCCCACCCGCCTGATCACGGGGGGGGGTGCAGCCGCCGGGCGCCTCGGCGGACGACCGGTCCGACGATCAGTCGAGCGGGACCGCCGACTCCTCGGTCGCCACGATGGTCTCGATCGTCTCCTCCGTGGTGACGTACTTGTCGGCCATCGCGGGGACCGACAGGGTCTCCTGGTCGACGAGGATGCCCTCGATCTGGCCGTTGGTCAGCCCGGGGTACTCGACGCTCGGCGCTGCCATGAAGGTCTCCAACCGCTCGGCCTCGGCCGCAGCCTCGGTGGCCTCGACCTCCGCCTGCTCCTCCAGCGACCGGACGCGGCGGATCTGCACCTCGTCCTCCCCCGACCCCCCGGTCCAGAGGAGCTCGCTGCGCTCGTAGGCCTCCTGGCCGATCGGGCCGGCGTTCCTCTGGGCGCTGATCGACCACAGGAGGTAGTCCACACCCAGATAGCTCCCGCCCACCTGATCGGTGACCTCCGCGTCGGAGTCGAGCTTGTAGAACCAGAGCACCTCGTCAGCGTCCCAACCCGCCGCGACCAGGTCGTTCCAGAAGGCGTTGTCGGTGACGACCGTGGAGTCGCGGGGCAGGTTCTCCTCGACGTATTGCAGGGCCTCGGAGTGGACGTCGTTGGTGTCGTCGCTGAGCGCCGCCTCGTACTGGTAGCGCCAGTCACCGATCGGCTGGGCGGCCACCGCGACGGCGGCGACCAGGGCCACCCCCGAGGCGATCCGCACCGGCACGGAGCCGGCCCGCACCAACCAGGTCCAGGCGATGTCCAGCAGCCCGACGAGGACCAGCGCGATGAACGGCAGGGCGGCCACGACGAACATCTGCGGGAGGTAGCCGTCGGGACGGAGGGCCACCGCGGCAGCGACCAGCACGCCCACCGCGAAAGGCCGCAGCCGCCGGACGGCGAGCGCGGGCAGGCAGGCGAGGACGCCGCCGATGATCAGCAAGCCCCCGTCGAGCGCCAGCCAGCCGGTGAAGGCCTCGTTGGCGCCGTCGGGCGGACCGTTCGGGTCCAGGAGCCAGCCCGAACCCTCCCGGCCGGAGAGCTGGAAGGCCACGGCGTCCCAGATGGAGACGTGGTCGGGGCCCGGGAAGAGCTCCCCGCGGATCAGCGCGAACAGCAAGTACATGGATCCCGAGATCGCCACGATGATGGTGAACCCCATGACCGCGAAGGGCCGCGTCGGCCGGTAGGCGGCGTACCACAGGGCCAGCAGCAGGGCCGGCAGGAAGATCAGGGTGGTCTCCTTGCTCAGCACGGCGATGCCGAAGCAGAGCCCGGCGGCCATGTGGTGCCCGAGGTTGCGGTCCTTGCTCAGGATCAGCACGAAGGCGCCGAGCAGCCACGGGAGGGCGACGTTGTCGAGGAAGACCTGCCGGCCCTCGAAGACCACCAGCGGGTTGAGCGCCCACACGAGCATCGCGGCCAGCGCCCAGCCCCGGGCCATGCCGATCCGCTTGGCGAGCACGTACGTCAGCAGCGCCGACACCAGGGTGTAGCCGACCATCACGATCCGGCCGGTCAGCAGCTCCGAGTTCACGTCGCCGAGCACGACGTCGGGGAGCCAGGTGAACAGTGCCATCTGCACCCAGCCCATCGGCGGGTGGTCGTACCAGTACGTGTAGGGCGTCAGCGTGCCGAGGTTGGTGACCGACCACGCCTGGGAGTAGTAGGTGCCCTCGTCGTCCCAGTAGCGGGGCCAGCCGGCGAGGTTGGCCGAGTGGACCACCCCGACGACCAGGAGGCTGAGGCCGACCAGCAGCCGCTCGGAACGGGCGCCGAGCGCACGGGAGGGGCGCGCCCGGTGGGCAGCGCGGTGGTGGCCGCCGGCGCCGGAACGCTCGAGGGGGGTGTCAGGCCGTTCGAGGACGGAGGTCATGCGGCACGCTCCTCGTCGGGGACGGCGGTCAGGTGCGGGGTGATGTGGGCGCCGGCGTGCGCGGTCTTCTCCCACGCGAAGTCACCGGTGAAGTACTTCCAGACCGCCCGCAGGACCGCGATCGCCAGCAGCAGCTGGTAGAAGGGCAGCGAGACGACGAGCCGGACGTAGTCGCGGAACCGGACCTCGAGGCCCATCTCCTGGCTCCACTCGCGCAGGATGAGCATCTCGAAGCCGAGCATCATGATGGTCGGCGCGAGCGGTAGCAGCGTGATGAGCACGACGAGCGGGGGCACGTCGGCGAGCAGCCCGGTCAGGATGGCGATCGGCAGCGCGACACCGGAGAAGGCGACCGCGTGCTGCTGGACCAGCGTCCACCAGGCGTGGACCCGCTGCGAGCGGGTCGGGAGCTTCTTCCACTCCCCCTTGGCCAGCACCTGCATGAAGCCCAGGGCCCAGCGGGTCCGCTGCTTAATCAGCTGCGGGATGCGCTCGGGGGTCTCCTCCTGGGTGGCCAGCGCCGGGTCGTAGCCGACGACGATCTTCTTGCCCAGGCCTGACAGCCGCACTCCGATCTCGCAGTCCTCGGCCAGGCAGTCGCCGTCCCAGCCACCGACCTGCTCGATGAGCTCGCGCTTGATGAAGACGGTGTTGCCGCCCAGCGGGATGAAGCCCGAGAGCGCGTGGCCGTGCAGCCGCGACCGGAACCAGATCCGGTACTCCATGCAGTTGCGGAGGCTGAACCAGGAGTCGCGGTAGTTCATCAGGTGCACCGCGCCCTGGACGACGTCGGCGTCGGTCTCCTGGAAGGTGGCGTCGACGTGCCGAAGCAGACCCGCCTGGGTCAGCGACTCGGCGTCGATGATGCCGACGACGTCCTTGGTGCAGTCGAGCAGCGAGGTGTTGAGCTGCCGCGGCTTGTTCTTGACGGGGTCGTAGTTGATCGAGACGCGCACGCGGGTCGGCCACCGGCGGGCCAGCTTCTCGGCGATCTGGACGGTGTTCAGCCCGTTGCTCATCGGCTTGGCGTCGTCGTGACCGACCGAGAAGATGATCTCGAAGTCCGGGTGGTCCTGGGCGAGCAGGCGCTCGACCGTGGACCGCATGACCTCCTCGCTCTCCTCCCGGCACGGGACGATGAGGCTGAAGGAGTACTGCGACCGGATGGGCACCCGGAAGCCGACGGACTCGAAGGACCGCGGGGTCATCCAGGCGTGCATCTGCCACCACAGGGTGGTGCCCGCCACCCCGAGGAGGACCAGGGCGATGAGGACGAGGACGGCGGAGAGGACGACCACGGTCATACCCCCACCCTCGCGCCGGCCGGGACGGGGGTGCCGGACCGCTCGTGCGAGCGGTAGACCACCCGGCTCATGAACAAGAACCGCGCGACGAACGCGATGGCGAGGGTCAGGGCCTGCGCGAGCAGGGGGTAGATGTGCATCGTCTCCACCAGTAGGACGAGGACCGGCAGCCGCAGCAGCGCCTCGAGGTTGTTGAACGCCAGGTGCTGGACCAGCCGGCCGCCCCAGGTGTTCCGGCCGTCGCGCAGGTCGCGGAACACGAAGCGTTCCTGGAGCAGGAAGTTGTGCAGGATCGACACCTCGGCGGCGAGCACCGCGGCGAGGACGTAGTTCAGCCCGACCGGGCCGCTCAGCAGGAGCGCCATGACGGCCAGGTTGACCAGCGTGCCCAGTGCACCGACGACCGCGAAGCGGCTCATGCGCCCCATGCGCAGGCTCGCCATCTGGCGCAGAAAGGCGACGCCGTTGCGCCACGAGGCCTTGCTCTCGCCGGCCAGCCGGTCGCCGAAGGTGAACGGCAGCTCCCGGACCCGCAGGTCGTGGCGGGCGAGGATCTCCAGCAGGATCTTGAAACCGCGGGGCCGAAGGCGCTGGGCATCCACCGCGGACCGCCGGAAGCAGAAGAACCCCGTCATCGGATCGGTGCAGACGCGGCCGACGCGGCGAGGGAAGCACGCCTGCGCGAAGAGCGTGCTGACACTGGACACCCAGCGGCGGGCACCGCTGCTCAACCCGGACGCGTTGCCCCCGCCCCCGTAGCGCGACGCCACGGCGAGGTCGACGTCGTCGGCGGCCTCGCGCAGGTCGCGGGCCATCTCGGGTGGGTGCTGGAGGTCGCCGTCCATGACGACGACGAAGTCGCTGTCCGAGGCGTGAATACCGGCGGTCACGGCGCCGGCCAGGCCACCGACGCGCTCCTCGCCCGTGCGGTGGATCAACCGAACCGGCAGGTCCGCGCGGGCAGCCGCACGCGCGACTTGCCGCGGGGTGTCGTCGGTGCTGTCGTCGACGAAGAGGACCTCGGCGCTGCGACCGCGGAGCGCCTGGGACAGCCGCTCGACGAGGGCGCCGACGTTCGCGCCCTCGTTGTAGGTAGGGACGATGACGCTCGTGTCGTAGCGGCCCCCTGGGGCGGGCCGGCGCTCAGGCGGGACCGCTGCGGAAACATCGGCAACCGTGTTGCCGGTCATGACGAAGGTGCGGTCGGGGACCGCGGTGGCGCGTGGGTGGGCAGGTGGGGGCACAGATGCCTCAATCACGGGAGGGGCGCGACCGCCCTCGGTCTCGAGGCGGTGCCGGGGGCGGGGCTGGGGCCGGTGGTCGTGAGCAGGGCCGCACAGCGGCAGTGCTGTGCCTGTCCGGACGGCGTCGTCCAGAGATGCCAAGGGGCGTCTCGGGGTCGGCCTCCTGTGCAGTGGAGGCCCAGGCGCTCCTGGCACCGTGGCGGTCGTGGGGGGCAGGGCTGAGGGCGGCACCGGGTCGGTCAGCGCGGGGGCTACGTCGACCCTGCGGGGGCGCCGGGCGCCCGCACAGCAAGACTGCAGGCAGCCGCACGGCCGCATGGCGCATTCACACACCGTTCTGCAACACACCGCCAGAAGGTGACGTTCAGTTAGCAATCTCCCCGGATAAGTAGGTCGTGAACGGTGTGTGTTAACTCACCGTTATCTTGTGCGTAATTTGTCAGCGACGCACCAGCGTGAGGCGCGTCTCGTCGTGTCGCTGCCCGCGCGCCGAAACGTTCGTCAGCGTGCCCCGCGGCCGGGCCGGAGGCCGGCGGACGGTGGCATGGTGTCGGAGAGCCGGACGACACGGCGCTGGGGTAGGTGGCCCGGCGAGGGGCCATCGGCCATCGGACGGCATCAGCGGGACGGAGCAGCAGAGGCAACACATCTCGTGGCCGGTGCGGCGACGGCCGGGCGTCCGGCCGACGGCGAGTCCTCGACGACCCTCTCGGCCGGCAAGGTGACGGTCGTCGTCATGGCGCGCGACCGACGGGACAACGTGCTGGCCACCTCGATCAGCTGACCGCGCTGCCGCAGCGTCCCCCGGTCGTCCTCCTGGACAACGGCAGCAGCGACGGGACACGGGCCGGGCTTGCCGGCGCCGCACGGGCGCGGTGCCCCCCCATCACCCGGAGGGGCCGCATCCGCTGACGTCCTTGTCATCTGCTCCCGTTGGCGTCGGCAGCAGCCGAGCGGAGCCAGACGAGATGCGGTGTCGACGTCGCGCCCGCTCCCGTCGACTGGGGCACGTTGAAGGCACGGCCATCCCTGGCAACGCCGTGACCAGGACAGACACCGTCCAAGCGATCCAGCCTTCCAAGCTGGCCATGCCGGTTCGATCCCGGTCACCCGCTCCACGTCTTGACCAGCCCAGGTGTCCGTCTGCGCAGCTCAACCGGACAGCGTCGCTACTTCCGCGCCTAGAAGACGACTGTCATCTCGTTCGAGCAGGCGCTCGTGTCGGCCTCGCAGACCTTGTAGGTGTAGCTGCCTCCGCCCTTCTGGCCGATGGCGTCGGTGTGGGCGCCATCGTTGGCCGTGGTGGCCACCTTCTGTCCGTTCCGGTGCACGTCCACGGACGTCGACGTCGCTCCGGACCACACTAGGTCGACCTGCTGGAGGCCCTTGACCTTGGAGCCGGTGGCACTTGTGAGCGCGATGCTTCCGGTCGTAGGCGCGGAGACGGTCACGGTGCGGCTGGTGGTCCGGGTCGCGCCCAAGATCACCGCGTACAGCAGGCGGCCCATCAGCCCTGCTCGATCACGGAGGAGGCGCCGGACGCGGCGCTGTGGCCGAGGAGCGTGGTCGGTTCCTGGGTCGGGGTCATGCCCCTACGGACCCCGGCCGGCCGCCGGACTCATCGGCCGGCCGGCACGGGGTTGCGCGGCAGGCCGAACAGCTCGAAGAGCCGGGGGCCGAGGAACGCCGTCGTCCGCACGACGAGGCCGTCGCGGAACTCCAGGGCGTGCACCGCCCACGGCTCGAACGACCCGTCCGGCCCGCTGGGCCGCCACTGGGCGAAGGCCGGGTTGCCGTTCATCTCCAGCGGCACCACATGCGATCCACGGCACCCGTGGCCGGGGCCGACGTACCAGGTGGCGATGTCGGCGGAGCCGCGCAGCCACATGGCGTACGGCGGCATGTCCATCACCGCGTCCTCGTGCAGCAGCGCCACCAGCGCGTCGACGTCGTAGCGCTCGAACGCGTCGAGGTAGCGGGCCAGCAGCTGGGTGTGCTCGGCGGCGACCGCCGGAGCGGGTGGCTCGGCCTCGGCCCGGTGGGCGGCGAGGGTGGCCCGCGCCCGCTGCAGCGCGCTGTTGGCCGCCGCGACCGAGGTCTCCAGCAGCCCGGCGACCTCGTCGGCCCGCCAGCGCAGCACGTCGCGCAGGATCAGCACCGCCCGCTGCCGCGGCGGCAGGTGCTGCAGCGCGGCCATGAACGCCAGCTTCACCGACTCGCGCTGGACGGCGAGCTCGGCGGGGTCGCCGCCCACGGGCAGCACCTGGCGGTCCAGCGCGGGCTCCAACCACGCCCCGTCGGGCAGCACCCCGGCCAGCGACGCCACCACCGGCGCGCTCGGCTCACCACCGGACAGGTCGACCGGCAGCGCCCGCCGCTTGCGCCCGTCGAGGGCGTCGAGGCAGACGTTGGTGGCGATCCGGTAGAGCCAGGAGCGCAGCGCCCCCGGCCCGGCGAGCCGGTCGAGGGAGCGCCAGGCGCGCACCATCGTCTCCTGCACCGCGTCCTCGGCGTCGAAGGACGAGCCGAGCATCCGGTAGCAGTAGCCGGTCAGCTCCCGCCGGTGCTCGGCCAGCCGTGGCTCGAGCTCCGCCACCTGCCCCGGGCCGGTCTGTTCGGCCACCACACCGGTCATCGCACCGCTCCTGCCCTCGTCGGACGGTCGCGGTCGATCCTGCCGGAGGGCACCGACAGAACCAAGGTGCCGGCTACTGGTAGGTGACGAGCTCCGGCGTCGGCTGGACCTGCTCGATGGTCTGCTCGGGGCTGATCATCGGCTCGTCCTCGTCGATGAAGTTCTTCCAGCCCCAGTACAGCGGCTGCGGGGCGTTGCGGTGCAGCACCTCCCAGGTGTCCTGCTTGGCCGGCTGGGAACCCTGCCCGTCGACGTGGACCAGGACCGCCAGCTCGTCGCGGGAGGTGTCCAGCCGCTCCCGGTCGATGATCATCCGCACCTGGAACTGGTGCAGCACGAGCAGCTTCTGCGGCAGCGCCCGCTCCCGGGTGAGGTCGGCCAGCCAGGTGACCACCTGGTTGACCTCGTCGATGTGCACCTGGCCGATCTGCCGCAGGTGCACCTCGTTCGGCTCCAGCCGCCACTCCGGGTCCAGCGCCAGGCCGACGTGGGGCAGCTCGAGCAGGGGCTGGTACTGCTTGGCCTGGGTGAGGAAGTCGGTGCGCCCCGGCTGCAGGTCCAGCACCACGTACAGGCCTGCCTCGCCCGCGCCCTCGACCCAGGGACGCAGCGTCTCGATGTCCTGCTCGGCGGAGTAGTTGCCGTCCGCCCCGGCGCTCGCCGACGCGACGGTCGCGATGATCTCGAACGTCGGGACGACGGTGGTGTCGACCAGCGGCCGGTACTCGTCGGCGTACTGCTGCGCCCGCGTGATCGCCGCGGGCAGGTCCTGCTCGCCCAGCAGGCCCAGCGCCCCGCTGCCGGGGATGCCGTAGAGGGCGATCAGCGTGTGCTCGGGGAACAGCAGCTGCCCCCCGCCGGGCAGCTGGGTGCCGGTGGCCGCGGTGTCCAGCTTCCAGTCGATCCCCTCCGCGCCGGCCAGGTCGGCGCCGAGCACCACCACGGTGGGCTCCGCCGCCAGGCGCTCGACGACCTCGGCGGAGGCCCGGGGGTCGGTGACCCCGCCGGTGAGCAGCACCTCGGCGCCGGCGGCCCGGGCGGTCGCGATCCCGGCCAGCGACTGCGCGCTCCCGCTGGCCAGCACCACCACGTCCGCCAGCGGCTCGGGGCGCTGCACCTCGGGCAGCTCCCCCGTCGGCTCGGTCGGCTCCGACTCGGACGCCTCGGTCTCCGAGGCCTCCGACTCGGACGCCTCGGTCTCGGAGCCCTCGGTCTCGGCGCCCTCGGTGCCCTCCCCCGCCGCCTCTCCGGAGGGGCTCGCCGGGGCCGGCGGCTCCTCCGCCGTGAGAGCCGTCAGCGCGTCCGGCGCCAGCCCGGCCACCGCAGCCGCCCGCTCCGCGTCGGGCACGGTGGTGGCCTCGGCGAGGTCGAGGCCGGTCGCCTCCTCCACCGCCGCGGCGGTGGAGGGGGTGGCCACGACGTCGACGTCGTCCGAGCCGCCCGGGAGCAGACCGGTGGCGTCCTCGCCGACGGCGAACACGGTCTGCACGCCGAGGCGGTCCAGCTCCTCCCCGAGGGCGTCGGCGGGGCCGTCCGAGCCCAGCAGCAGGGGCACGCCCAGACCGACCGCCGCCACCGCGCCCAGCAGTTCCGCGTCGGCATCGCCGCTGCCGGCGACGACGGCCACGTCCGAGCTCTCGTACAGCGCGCGGCTGGTGGACACGGCGGCGGCCAGCGGGTCGGCGTCGGCGACCAGGGTGCGCGCCGCGTCCGGAGCAGCGGTCACGACCTCCGCCACGGCGGGCTCGTCCGAGCCACCTGAACCGCCGGCACCACCGTCGTCCGAGCCGGTGCACCCGGCCAGCACCAGGGCGGTGACCAGGGCGAGCGCCGGGACGGCGGGACCGCGGGCGGGACGGGGCAGGGCTGCGGTGCGGCGCATGGGCTACTTCCTGTGCCCGCAGCCACCAGGGAGCCGGGGTCCCGGGGGCGGGCAGGCACGAACACGGTCGGGGCTCACCGAGCGTAGATGCGACCGGCGCCGGTGCGGTACCCGACAGGTGGAGGGGTCCTGGACAGGGCCGGTGCGGGCCGGGAGCATCCGCGCCCGAGATGGACGCGGACAGGTCGGGTCAGCCCGAAGCGGGACCGGCCAGCCAGCGGGCTCGGCGCGGTCATCCCGGCGGGCCGGCCCCGGACGCGTCGAAGGCCGCCCGCAGCCGGGCCGGCGCCCGGCACCGCCAGGCCTCGGTGAGCAGCTCGGCCAGCTCCACCCGGTCCACGGCCGCGAGCTGGACCACGACCATGCTGCTGTTGCGGTAGTGGTGCGGCACCGAGAAGACCTCCGGCCGTTCGGCGGCCAGCTCGGCGTTCTCCCCGGCCGCCAGCCGGATCGCCACCCACTCCTCCGCCGGGGGCATCGAGGCAAAGATCTTGTCGCGCACCCGCAGGCAGGCCATGTCCCAGGCCGGCCGCTCGGTGGCCTCCGGCAGGGCCAGGGCGATCGCCCGCACGTCGTCGGCGGTGGCTGCCATGGCGGCAGGGTGCCACCGGCCACCGACAGGACGTCGTTCTCGGGCTGACCGGCAGCCGGGTTCGGGCCCAGCCCGACCTCGATCGTTGGTCAGCGGCAACGACATGACCGATGGGCCCGAGGAACTCGGTGCAGTGACAGCGCGTCCGCGGCGCCCGAGCCGGAAGGCCCCGTCGTGAGCGTGCCCGGGCGGTCGCCGTCCTGGTCGACGCCACGCTGGTCCGCGGGGTGCTGCTGCCGGCCGCGATGGCCGCGCTGGGCGAGGGCACCTGGCGGCTGCCCCGCTGGCTGCGCTGGCTGCCTGCGCCGCAGCCCTGACCGTCCCGGCGGAACTGGTTGGCGGATCGTCGTACCCGCCCGGTAGACACCGACCGTGACCGATCTCGCCGACCAGCTCCGCCCGATCACCGCCGACGAGTGGCCGGCCTTCATCCGGTCGATGCTCACCACGTTCGCCGAGGAGCTCAGCGGCCCGTACCTGGACCAGCCCGCGTCGGTGGCCGAGCTGGACCGGTCGCTGGCGCTGTTCGACGGCGACCGGGTCGCCGCCACCTCGGGGATCTACAGCCTGGAGATGACGGTGCCCGGCGGGGCGGCGGTGTCGACGGCGGGCGTCACCTGGATCACCGTCTCCCCCACCCACCGGCGCCGCGGGGTGCTGACCGCGCTGATGCGGCGGCAGCTCGACGAGGTGCACGCCGCCGGGCGCGAGCCGGTCGCCGCGCTGTGGGCCGCCGAGGCGCCGATCTACGGCCGCTTCGGCTACGCCCCGGCCACCTGGCGCGGTGGGTGGTCCGGTGCCACCGCGCGCCTGCGGCTGCGGCCGGACGTCGACTGCGGCACCGGCACGGTCCGGCTGGTCGAGGAGGCGGAGTTCCGCGCCGCCGCCGTCCCGCTGCACGACGCGCTGCGGCGGTGGGTGCCGGGCAACATGGCCCGCGACGAGCGCTGGTGGGACCGCCGGCTGCTCGAGCGCCCCGAGGACCGCAAGGGCGGGCCGCCGCGCCAGCACGTGCTGCACGTCGAGGGCGACGGCACGGTCACCGGCTACGCGATGTACCGGGTCCGGGCGGGGTGGAGCGCAGCCGGCGAGCCGAAGGGCACGCTCACCGTCATCGAGGTCCGGGCCAGCACCCCGAGCGCCTACGCGGCGCTGTGGCGCTACCTGTTCTCGATCGACCTGGTGCGCACCGTGGAGGCGCCGCACGCCTCGGCCGACGACCCGCTGCGCCACCTGCTCGCCGACCCGCGCGCCTGGCACGGCCGTCCGGGCGACGCGCTGTGGGTGCGGCTGGTCGACGTCGGCGCCGCACTCTCGGCCCGGCGCTACCCCGCCCGGATCGACCTCGTGCTCGAGGTGCGCGATCCGTTCTGCGACTGGAACGACGGACGCTGGCACCTGTGGGGCCACCCGGCCGGTGCCTTCTGCGACCGCACCGACCGCGACCCGGACCTGGTGCTCGACGTGGAGGCGCTGGCCGCGGCCTACCTGGGCGGGGTCTCGCTGGCCGCGCTGCAGGGCGCCGGCCGGGTGACCGAGGTCAGCCCCGGGGCGGTCGTCGCCGCCTCGACGGCGTTCGGCTGGCCGACCGCGCCCTGGTGCCCCGACCACTTCTGAGGAAGGACCACCTCTCCCCCCACGCCTCGCACGCTCGGCGCGGGCCCCTGAGAGGTGGCCGTTCCAGGATCTCACCGGGGCTGCGTGCCGTCCCACTCCTCGAGCGGGGCGCAGTGCCAGCGCCAGGAGGTGACCGGTTCCCGGCCGGGCAGCTCGCCGCGGCCGGTGGCCCACAGCAGCGCCGTCCACGGGTCGGCGTCGGCCGGTGCCCACGGAAACAGCCGGGCCCGGACGGCGCCGGCCAGCCGGGGCGGCGGCGTCCAGTCCAGGTCCCGGTCCAGCGCCACGTCGCCGGCGTGCAGCAACAGCTCCGCGCACCCCATCCCCGCGAAACCGGAGGCGTCGGCCAGGCCCCAGTCGTGGAAGCCGCGCTCGTCCGGACCGGCGGCGTCGACCACCCGGGCCAACACCTCGGTGGCGGCCCGCAGCTGGACGCGGACGTCGACCAGCCCGGCGTCCGGCCGGCGCACCAGGTCGAAAGCCGTGGCCTCGTCGGTCCCGGCCACCAGATCGGCGGCGTACCAGGTCAGGCAGGAGGTGACGTGCGCGGCGACACCGACCACGTCGGTGCCCAGGGTCGGCACCGGTGCCGCACCGTCGGGCACCCGGGCGAACAGCTCCTGCACCGCGGCGCCCGCCGCACGCAGGTCGTCCCCGGTCACCGGACCGCCGTCAGGGGGTCCGGGTGGGCAGCCCGCCGGCCGGGCGGTGCCGGTCACGCTCGTAGTCGGCCAGCAGGCCGATCCGACGGGCGTGCCGCTCCTCGCCGCTGAACGGCTCACGCAGGAAGGTCAGCACCAGGGCGGTGGCCTCCTCGACGGTGTGCTGCCGGTTGCCCACCGCGGCCACGTTGGCGTCGTTGTGCTGGCGGGCCAGCTGCGCGGTGCTCTCGTTCCAGATCAGCGCGGCCCGCACGCCGGGCACCTTGTTGGCGGCGATCTGCTCGCCGTTGCCCGACCCGCCGATCACGATGCCCAGGCTGCCCGGCTCGGTGACGACCCGCTCCCCCACCGCGAAGCAGAACGGCGGGTAGTCGTCCTGCGGGTCGTAGTCGAAGGCCCCGCAGTCGACGGGCTCGAAGCCC
The DNA here is from genome assembly GCF_054051115.1 of Modestobacter sp. SYSU DS0904. Classification (NCBI taxonomy): domain Bacteria; kingdom Bacillati; phylum Actinomycetota; class Actinomycetes; order Geodermatophilales; family Geodermatophilaceae; genus Modestobacter; species Modestobacter sp. SYSU DS0904. The sequence continues at coordinate 139,187 of NZ_JBJHAQ010000005.1, forward strand.
TCGTCGGCCAGCACCTGCAGCAGGTGGGACTTCAGTTCGAGACCGGCGTGGTCGGTGCCGAGGAAGACGCGCATGGCCCGATCTTCTCACCGCGGCCTGGCAGGCTGGCCCGGTGGCGGTGCTCGGGGTGGACGGCTGGCGCGGGAAGTGGGTCGGCGCGCTGCTCGCCGGCCGTGCGGTGGAGCTGGTGGTGCTCGACGACGCGGCGGCGGTGCTGGCGGTGCCGGACGTCGAGGTGGTGGCCATCGACATGCCCATCGGGTTGTCCGAGGACGGCGTCCGGGCGTGTGACCGGCAGGCTCGCGACCTGCTGAAGGCCACCGGCGCGGCGAGCTCGGTCTTCCCCACGCCGGTGCGCGGCGTGCTCGCCACCGACGACTACGCCGAGGCGCGGGCCATCTCCCGCGCGGCCACCGATCCGCCGCGTGCCCCGTCGGCCCAGGCGTTCATGCTGGTCCGCTCCATCCGTGCCCTGGACGACGTCCTCGGTGACCGGCCGACGGACCGGGTGGTGGAGGTGCACCCCGAGCTGGCGTTCCGGCTCGGGCTCGGCGGGGTCAGCGACCGCAAGGGCACCGCGGCGGGCAGCGTGCAGCGGCTGCGGGCGCTGCGCGCGGTGATGGACGTCGAGGAGGCGCTCGCCGGGGCGCCGACCGGGATCCCGCTGATCGACGCCCTCGACGCCTGCGCCGCCGCCTGGTCGGCGCAGCGGCTCGCCGCCGGCACCGCCGAGTGCGTGGGCGACGGGAGCACCGACCGCCGCGGCCGGACGATGCGGATCTGCTGGTGACCGCCGGCTGGCGGGAGGTCGGCGACCGGGTGTTCGTCCGCCGGCACCGGGAGCTCGACCTGAACTGCGGCCTGGTGGTCGGCGACGGCGCCTGCCTGGTCATCGACACCCGCGCGCACCTGGGCGAGGGCCGGGCGCTCGCCGAGGCCGTCCGCTCGGTCACCACGCACCCGTGGACGGTGGTGAACACGCACGCCCACCACGACCACTGCTTCGGCAACGCCGCCTTCCGCCCGGCCGACGTGTGGGGCAGCCGCCGGTGCGCCGAGGAGCTCGCCGACGACGGCGAGCTGCAGCGGGCCGCCGTCGTCGCCGATCTGCGCACCGCGGGCGACCCGGCGGCCGAGCTGGTCGCCACCGCACCGCTCGACCCGCCCGACCACCTGGTCGACGGCTCGGCGGTGCTGGACGTGGGCGGACGCCCGGTCACCCTGGCGCACCTGGGCCGCGGGCACACCGACGGCGACCTGGTCGTCGCCGTGGACGACGTCGTCTTCGCCGGTGACCTGGTCGAGGAGGGTGCGCCACCGGCGATGGAGGACGCCTTCCCCCTGGAGTGGCCGGGCACGCTGACCGCACTGCTGGACCTGGTCCGCGGCCCCGTGGTCCCCGGGCACGGCGCGGTGGTCGACGCCGGTTTCGTCCTTGCGCAGCGCGACGACCTGGCCCGCTTGGCGGCCTGGCTGACCGACCCGACGGGCCCGGCGCCCTTCGACGAGGCCACCCGGGAGACCGCCCGCGCGAGGGTGTGACCGGTCCGCTCCGGCGAAGGGTCGGAAGTCCCTGTCCCAGGTCGATTGCGCGTGATCTGCTTGCGGCCGCCCGTCGAGCACCGGCAGGCCCACCCCATCCCGGGAGGACGTCCGTGCACGACCGGGTCGCCCCCCGCCCCGAACCCGCCACCGAGCGTGCGCTGCGCTGGGTCGACTCCGCGGCCACCCCGCTGGCCTGCCTCGACCTCGGGCAGCGGCTGGTCTACGTCAACGACGCCGCGGCCGACCTGACCGGCCTCGGCCGGACCGAGCTGCTCGGCCGCACCCCGTGGGACCTCTGGCCGTGCCTGACCGGTACGGCCCTGCACGAGGCCTGCCAGGAGGCGCTGCTCACCGGGCGCCCGGTGAGCGTGCAGCAGCACCGTCCCCGGCCGGGCCCCGACCAGGGCACCGCACCGGACACCGCACAGGACACCCCACCGGACACCTGGTACCGGATCGACCTGCAGCCGGTCCCGGCCGGCCTGGACGTCGTGCTGACCGACGTCACCACCGAGGTCAGCGCCGAGATCCGCGCCCGGCAGCGGCGCTCCGCCGGCCGGCCGGTGGACGACGACCGCACCCGGGTGCTCGTCGACCTGCTCACCGAGGCCAGCGCGGTCCTCCACCAGACGCTGGACGTCGAGGACAGCGTGCACCGGCTGGCCCGGCTGGTCGTCCCGCGGCTGGCCGACTGGTGCATCGTCAGCCAGATGCGCCCCGAGACCGGGCTGCTGGAGGACATCGCCGTGGTCCACCGGGACCCGGCCCGGCAGGCAGCCGCCGAGGAGTACGCGGACGGGCGGGTGGCCGCGCTCGCCGTCGAGGCCCCGGCCCGCCGTGCGCTCGCCGCCGGGCGCCCGGTGGTGGCCGGGACCGGGCGTCGGGACGGGATCGCCGACCTGGTGCCGCAGCTGGTGCGCACCCGGGAGGCCCAGCGGCGGCTGACCGTGCTCGGCCCGGGCGCGGTGGCCGTCGTCCCGCTGCTGGCCGGGTCGCGGGCGGTGGGGCTGATCAGCCTGTTCCGCGACGCCGGCGCCCCGCTGTGGAGCGACGCGGAGCTGCGCACCGCCATCGACCTGGGCAACCGGGCCGGCGCGGCGCTGGCCAACGCCCGGTTGTTCACCGAGCAGGTGCAGCTGGCCGAGGGGCTGCAGCGCAGCCTGCTGACCGAGCCGCCCGAGCCCGGCCACGCCGAGATCGTGGTGCGCTACCTGCCCGCCGCCGAGGCGGCCCGGGTGGGCGGGGACTGGTACGACGCCTTCCTGCAGCCGGGCGGCACCACCATGGTGGTGATCGGCGACGTCGCCGGGCACGACACCGCGGCCGCCGCCACGATGGGCCAGCTCCGCAGCCTGCTGCGCGGCATCGCCGTCCACGGCGATGCCGCCCCGGCCGAGGTGCTCGGTGGTCTGGACCGGGCGATGGCCGTGCTCGACGTGCGCACCCTGGCCACCGCGGCGGTGGCCCGGTTCGAGCAGGACGAGGACGAATCGACCCGGGGCGTGACCCGGATGCGCTGGTCCAACGCGGGGCACCCGCCGCCGATGGTGGTCGACCCCGACGGCGCGGTCGGCCTGCTCGCGGACGGACCGGCGGAGCTGCTGCTGGGCGTGGACCCCCAGCGGGCGCGGCGCGAGTCCGTGGTCACCCTGCAGCGGGGGTCGACCGTCCTGCTGTACACCGACGGCCTGGTCGAACGGCGGGACACCGACCTCGACACCGGCCTGGCCCGGCTGGCCGACACCCTGCGCGAGCTCGCCGGCCTGCCGCTCGACGACCTGTGCGACGCGGTGCTGGACCGGCTGGTGCACGGCCGGCCGGACGACGACGTCGCCCTGGTGGCCGTGCGGTTGCACCGCCAGGACCGCCCCCTGCCGACGGCGACGGGCCGGCGGCGCCCGGGGTCCGGGCGCTAGGCCAGCCGGCGGACCACCGGCAGCGGCAGCGCGCGCAGCAGCCCGGCCACCGGGCGCCACGGCCACTCCGGCACGTAGGCGCGCACGGGTTCGCGCTCGATCGCCGCGGTCAGCGCGGTGACGCCGGTGGCCAGGTCGACGGTGAACGGCCCGCGGCGGCCGGTGTTGATGTCGGTCTCGATGAAGCCCGGGTGCACGGTCGTCACCCGGATGGCCCGGGTGCGCCGGTCGCCGAGCAGATCGGCCCGGATGCCCTCGGCGAGCACGGCGTCGGCGGCCTTGGAGGTGGCGTACGCCGTCCGGGTGCCGCCCATGCCCCGCACCCCGGCGACCGAGGAGATCACCACGAGGTGCCCGCTGCCCTGGGCGCGGAAGAGCTCCACCGCCGCCTCGCAGCAGGCGTGCGTACCCAGCACGTTGGTGACCAGCACCTGCCGGTTCGGCCGTGGCCGTCCGCTGCCCACCGGGGTGCCCTTGCCCAGCCCGGCGTTGGCGATGAACCGGTCGATCCCGCCCAGCTCGGCGGCCAGGCGGGGCACGACGTCGGCGACGGCGTCCGGGTCGTCGACGTCGAGCTCCCCGACGACCACCCGGCTGCCGGGGTGCTGGGAGCGGAGCTCGTCGCGCAGCTCGGTCAGCCGGTCGAGCCGGCGGGCGACCAGCACCAGGTCCCGGCCGCGGGCGGCGAACTGCCGGGCCATGCCCGCGCCGAGGCCGGCGCTGGCGCCGGTGATGAGGATCCGCTGACGGACGGGGTGCGGCATCGGGTCATCGTGCCGCACCCCGCTCGTGACGGCCTGGGACGGCCCCCGTCCAGAGGCTCGTCCCGAGCCTGCGAGGGATGAGGAGGACGGGGGTCCTTCCTCAGCGGGTGCGGCGCAGCTCCAGCGCGTCGGCGGGCACCGAGGACATGTCCGGACCCGAGGTGCGGGTGCGCTTGAGCTCCCAGAAGTCGGGCAGGTTGGCCAGCAGGACGGCGCCGTCGAAGGCCTTGCCGGCGTCCTCCCCGGTGGGCACCTTGCTGATGACCGGACCGAAGAAGGCGACCCCGTCGATGTGCATGACCGGGGTGCCGACGTCCTCACCGACCGGGTCCATGCCCGCGTGGTGGCTCTTCTCCAGCTCTTCGTCGTACTCGGTCGACCCGGCGGCCTCGGCGAGCTCGGCCGGCAGGCCGACGCGCTCCAGGGCCGGGGCGATCACGTCGGCGATGTCCAGGCCGTCGTGGTGCCGCAGCGTGCCCATCGCGGTGTACAGGTCGCCCAGCACCTCCTCGCCGTGCTGCTGCGCGGCGGCGATGAGCACCCGGACCGGGCCGACCGCCTGGGCCATCGTGTCGCGGTACTCCTCGGGCAGGTCGCGGCCGCGGTTGAGCACCGACAGGCTCATCACGCGCCAGTGCAGGTCGATGTCGCGGACCTTGGCCGCCTCCAGCACCCAGCGGCTGGTGAGCCACGCCCAGGGGCACAGCGGGTCGAAGAAGAAGTCGACGCGTGCCTTCACGGGAGTGCTCTGCACTGCCTCGGTCATGGGTGGGTGTCCCTCCGTCGTCCGTCGACCCCGTCATGCGACGGGGCCCTCCGCTCGCCGGGAAGTCCGGCGGCGGTGGGCTTGTTCCCACCGGCACCCCGGCGCGAACCGTCGGTGCCCCGTGGGAGGCTCCGGGGCGTGGCAGTCCCCAACCTGACTCGTGACGACGCCGCGGCCCGCGCCGCGCTGCTGTCGGTCTCCAGCTACGACCTGGCCCTCGACGTGACCGACGGCGCCGGGCGCCCCGGCGAGGAGACCTTCCGCTCGGTCACCACCATCCAGTTCACCGCGCGGACGCCCGGGGCCGACACCTTCGTCGACCTGGTCGCCGACCGGGTCCGCTCCGCCACGCTCAACGGCGTCGCGCTCGACGTGGGCACCTACACCCCCGAGGGCGGCCTCCCGCTGCCCGGGCTGGCCGAGACCAACGAGCTGGTCGTCGACGCCGACTGCCGGTACTCCCGGTCCGGGGAGGGGCTGCACCGCTTCGTCGACCCGGAGGACGGCCAGGTCTACCTGTACTCGCACTTCGAGCCGGCCGAGGCGAAGCGGATGTTCACCTGCTTCGACCAGCCCGACCTCAAGGCGACCTTCACCGTGCACGTGACCGCGCCGTTCGACTGGCAGGTCATCAGCAACACCGGCGACCGCACGATCGAGGCCGGCGAGGGCGGCTCCCAGCTGGTGCACTTCACGCCGACCAAGCGGATCTCCACCTACCTCGTCGCCCTGGTCGCCGGCCCCTACGCCCGGGTCACCGACCTGCACGACGGGATCCCGCTGGGGGTCTACTGCCGGGCCTCGCTGGCCCGGCACCTGGACGCCGACGCGATCTTCGCCGTCACCAAGGCCGGCTTCGACTTCTACCACCGGGTGTTCGACTACCCGTACCCGTTCGACAAGTACGACCAGCTGTTCGTGCCGGAGTTCAACGCCGGGGCGATGGAGAACGCCGGCTGCGTGACGTTCCTGGAGGACTACGTCTTCCGGTCCAAGACCAGCCGCGCCCGCTACGAGCGGCGGGCCGAGACGATCCTGCACGAGCTGGCGCACATGTGGTTCGGCGACCTGGTCACCATGCGCTGGTGGGACGACCTGTGGCTCAACGAGTCCTTCGCCACCTACATCTCCACGCTCTGCCAGGCCGAGGCCACCGAGTACACGACGGCGTGGACGACGTTCGCCAACACCGAGAAGAGCTGGGCCTACGCGCAGGACCAGCTGCCCTCCACCCACCCGATCGCCGCGGACATGGTCGACGTCGCCGCGGTCGAGGTGAACTTCGACGGCATCACCTACGCCAAGGGCGCCTCGGTGCTCAAGCAGCTGGTGGCCTACGTCGGGCAGGACGACTTCCTGGCCGGGGTGCGCCGCTACTTCCGCAAGCACGAGTACGGCAACACCACCCTCGACGACCTGCTCAGCGAGCTCTCCGAGGCCTCCGGTCGCGACCTGTCCGACTGGTCGGCGCAGTGGCTGCAGACCAGCCAGGTCAACACCCTGCGCCCGGTGTACGAGCTCGACGGCTCCGGCCGCTACGCCTCCTTCGCCATCGAGCAGACGGCGGTCCCCGAGCACCCGGTGCTGCGCCGGCACCGCCTCGCGGTCGGCCTCTACACCAGCGGCCCCGACGGGCTCACCCGCTCCCACCGGGTCGAGCTGGACGTCGACGGCGCCCGCACCGAGGTGCCCGAGCTGGTCGGATCCCCGGCCGCGGACCTGGTGCTGGTCAACGACGACGACCTCACCTACGCCAAGCTCCGGCTGGACGAGCGCTCGCTGGCCACGCTGCGCAGCCGGATCGGCGCGATCCCCGACTCGCTGGCCCGCGCGCTGTGCTGGTCGGCGGCGTGGGACATGACCCGCGACGGCGAGACCCCGGCGCGCGACTGGGTGCAGCTGGTGCTGGCCGGGGTCGACGCCGAGACCGAGATCAGCGTCGTGCAGTCGCTGCTGGCCCGGGTGCAGAGCGCGCTGGCCTCCTACGCCGACCCGGCCTGGGCACCGACCGGCTGGGCGCTGCTCGGCGACAAGGCCCTGGCCTCGCTCGCCGGCGCCGCCCCCGGCAGCGACGCGCAGCTGCAGTGGTCGCGCACGCTGGCCGCGGCGGCCCGCACCGAGGAGCACGCCGCCGCGCTGCGCGGGCTGCTCGACGGCTCACGGGTGGTCGAGGGCCTCGCGGTCGACGCCGACGCCCGGTGGGCGTTCCTGCACGGGCTGGTCGCGATGGGCGCCGCCGGCGACGCCGAGATCGACGCCGAGGCGGCGCGCGACGCGACCGCCACCGGTGCCCGCCGGGCCGCCACCGCCCGGGCGCTGCGGCCCACCGCGGAGTCCAAGGCGCAGACGTGGGAGCGGGCGTTCACCGACGAGTCGATCCCCAACGCCGTGCACGAGGCGATGGTCGCCGGCTTCTGGCACCCGGCCCAGCAGGAGCTGACCCGCCCCTACGTGCAGCGGTACTTCGCCGACATCCGCGGGGTCTGGGACCGCCGGCCCGGCGAGATCGCGAAGAACGCCGTGGAGTACCTCTTCCCGAAGGTGATCGAGGAGCAGACGGTGGCCGCCGCCGACCAGTGGCTGGCCGATCCCAGCCACCCGGCCCCGCTGCGCCGGCTGGTCAGCGAGGGCCGTGACGGTGTCGCCCGCGCGCTGCGGGCCCGCGCCCGGGACGCCGCCGCCGGCTGAAGCAGGACCCCGTCCTCCTCAGCCCTCGCACGCTCGGGCCGAGCCTCGGGACGGGGCCTGACGCCAGCGGCCCAGAACTCGTCGAGTTCTGGGCCGCTGGCGTGTACCGAGCTGGTGGAACAGCCCCGCTGCAGGGGCCCGCGCCGAGCCTGCGAGGCGTGGGGGGCAGTGGGGTCCTTCGTCAGTGGGTGGTGGCGATCCCGCGGGGGACGTCGTCCTCACGACGGCGCTGGTGACCAGCCGCGTCGGACATCTGCCGCAGACCGTTGACGATGGCGCCGGTCAGGTCACCGGCACCGAGCCGGTTCGTCATCGACAGCACGGCCAGCGCGCAGGCACGGTCGGGCAGCCGGCGGGCCGCAGCCGACCCGGTCACGATCTCCACCACCCGCTGGCCGGGCGAGAGCGCGACCAGCACCCCGATCGAGGTGTCGCCGCCGGCGCGGGCGTGCAGGCCCTCGGCCGTGCTGCGGGTGTCGCTCCCCAGGTCGCCGACGTAGAGGGTGAACCGCAGCCCGGTCTCCCGGGAGGACATGGTCAGCGCCTCGTCCAGGCGGGCCAGATCGGAGTAGCTGAACGGGCCGGAGCCCGGCTCGGCCACGGCGGTGTTGACCGTGACCTCGCTGGCGCTGGGGCCGGTGTCCACGTGCTGCGTCGTCATCAGCGGGTGCCTCCGGTCGGCAGGGGGTGGCGGGTGGGGAACGGCAGGGGGTGGTGGGTGGGGAGCGGCCGGGAGTGGCCGGTCGCGAGCAGCGGCACCGGCGGGGTCACCAGGTGCCCCGGGCGCCGCCGGCAGCGGTGCGCTTCGGGGCGGGGGCCTCGTGCGGGTGCTGGCCGATCGCCAGTGCCGAGGCGGTGGCCCCCAGCGAGCGCCGGCCGTGGACGCCGCCGCCGGAGCCGTGCTCGGCGGGGTCGTCGTCCCCGTGCCCACCGTGGACGCCGGGGACGTCCGGGTGGGGTTCGAACCAGACCGGCTCGTACTCCCAGGGCTGGCCGGGCTTGTACCGCGTCCGGTCCTTGCCGCGGCCGGGGATCAGCGTGGCGAGCGCGAAGAGGAGGACGATCACCAGCGGGATCACGGCGTAGATCAGCACCGTCTCGTACCAGGGCATGCCGGCAATCTACCGGGAGCCCGGGTCAGCGGCCCGGCAGCCGCGCGGTCACCACGTGGCGGGGTGCCGGTGCGCCCAGGGCCGGGCCACCTCCAGCTGTGCGGCCAGCGACAGCAGCGTCGTCTCCTCCGCCGGGCGGCCGACCAGCATCGTGCCGATGGGCAGCCCCTCGGACGTCCACCACAGCGGCACGCTCAGCGCCGGCTGCCCGGTCACGTTGTAGACGGCCGGGAACGCGGCGTACCGCTTCTGCCGCTCGAAGTCCGCCGCCCCGCCGGTCAACCCGTCGACGGGGCCGTCGAACCAGCCGACCGGCCGGGGCGGCAGCGTGCAGACCGGGGCGAGCAGGACGTCGAAGGCGCTGGTCGCCTGGATGAACCGGCGGGCGAAGACGCGCAGGGTGAACATCGCCTGCATCGCGTCCCGGGCCGACAGCGCCAGCCCGCGCTCGCGCAGGAAGCGGGTGAGCGGACGCAGCCGGTGCACCTGCGACTCGGCCACCGGCAGCGTGGTGGCCGACAGCGCCCACACCACCTCGAAGGCGGGGAAGACGCCCTCGGTGAGCGGCGGGGCGGGCAGGTCCTCGATCTCGTGGCCGAGGCCGGCCAGCAGCGCGGAGGCGTCGTCGAACGCCGCCCGCACCTGCGGGTGCAGGTCGGCACCGGGCATCCCGGAGTCCAGGTACCGGCCGATCCGCAGCCGCCCCGGCGGTCGTTCCGTCGCGCCGAGGAAGGTCTCCCCCGGCGGCAGCGGCGGAGCCCAGTACGGGTCGCCGGGCACCGGCCCGGCGATCGCGTCGAGCACCGCGGCCGCGTCGCGCACCGTGCGGGCCAGCGGCCCCTGCACCCCCAGCCCGGTCGCCTCGCTGCCCAGCGGGGCGTTGCTCACCCGGCCGCGGCTCGGCTTGAGCCCGACCAGTCCGTTGATGCCGGCCGGGATCCGGATCGAGCCACCGCCGTCCGAACCATGCGCGAACGGCACCATCCCGGCCGCCACGGCCACCGCCGCCCCGCCACTGGAGCCGCCGGCCAGCAGGCCGGGATCCCAGGGGCAGCGCGCCGGGCCGGCCAGGTCGTTGTCGGTGTAGCAGGGGAAGCCGAACTCCGGGGTGCTGGTCTTCCCCAGGCTGATCGTGCCCGCCGCGGACAGCGCGGTGACGACGGCGTCGTCGACGTCGGGCACGAAGTCGGCCAGCAGGGCCGACCCGAAGGTGGTGCGCACGCCCGCGGTGTTCGCCAGGTCCTTGATCGCGGTCGGGACGCCGAACAGCGGGGGCAGCTCGCCGCCGGCCACCACCGCCCGGTCGGCCGCGGCGGCGGCGGCGCGCGCCCGCTCGGGGGTGACCGTGATGAAGGCGCCCAGCCCGGCGTCGAGGGCCTCCACCCGTGCCAGCGCATGGTCGACCAGCTCGCTGGGGCTCACCTCCCGCGCCCGGACGGCGGCCGCCTGCTCCAGGGCCGTGAGGTCGTGCAGCTGCGTCCCGCGCGCGGAGGTCACGGCCGGACGCTAGCCAACCGGGGGCAGGATCGGGCCGTGGACCTCTCCCGCGCCGCCGCCCAGGCCGCCGACGCCGCCGACCCGCTGGCCGGCTTCCGCGCCCGCTTCACCGGCACCGACGACGACGCCGGCGACGGTCCCGGCGACGGCGGCACCGACCGGCTGCTCTACCTCGACGGCAACTCCCTGGGCCGGCTGCCGCGGGAGACCCCGGCCGCCGTCGCCCGCGTGGTCGAGCAGGAGTGGGGCCGGGGGCTGGTCGGCTCGTGGGCCGACTGGGTGGGGCACGCCACCCGGATCGGCGACCTGCTGGCCACCGGCGTGCTCGGCGCCCGGCCGGGTGAGGTGCTGGTCTCCGACTCCACGAGCGTCGACCTCTACAAGCTGCTGGTCGCCGCCGCCGACGCCCGCCCGGGGCGCGACGTGCTGGTCTGCTGCGCCGACGACTTCCCCACCGACCGCTACGTCGTCGCCGGGGTCGCCGGGCAGCGCGGGATGACCGTGCGGGAGGTCGAGGCGCACATCGACGAGGGGCTCGACGTCGACGTGCTGTCCGCCGCGCTCGACGAGCGGGTCGCGGTGGTCGTGCTGTCGCAGGTGGCGTACCGCTCCGGTGCCCTGGTCGACATCGCCGAGGTCACCCGGCTGGCGCGGGACGCCGGCGCGCTGGTGCTGTGGGACCTGAGCCACGGGGCCGGGGCGGTGCCGGCGGAGCTGACCGCCGCGGGTGCCGACCTCGCCGTCGGCTGCACGTACAAGCACCTCAACGGCGGCCCGGGCGCCCCGGCGTTCCTCTACGTGCGCCGCGAGCTGCAGGAGCAGCTGCGCCAGCCGATCTGGGGGTGGTTCGGGGCGCGCGACCAGTTCGCCATGGGCGCGGCCTACGACCCGGCGGAGGGCATCGACCGCTTCGCCGTCGGCACCCCGCCGGTGCTGGCGATGGCCGCGGTGGAGGTCGGCGCGCGGATCACCGCCGAGGCCGGCGTCGAGCGGATCGCCGCGAAGGGCCGCGCGCTCACCGACCTGGTCGTCGGGCTGGCCGATGCGTGGCTGACCGGGCACGGGGTCGCCGTCGCCAGCCCGCGGGACGCCGCCCGCCGCGGCGCGCACGTCAGCCTCACCCACCCGGCCGCGTGGCAGCTCACCCAGGCGCTGATCGACCGCGCCGTCGTCCCGGACTTCCGGACGCCGGACCGGCTGCGGCTGGGGCCCGCGCCGCTCTACACCCGGTTCGTCGACGTCTGGGACGCCATGGACCGGCTGCGGACGCTGCTCGCCGACGGCACCTGGGCCGGCTACCCGACCGAGCGCAGCCGGGTCACCTGAGCCTCAGGACTCGGCGAAGACGACGAAGTTGTCGTCGGTGGTGCGGCCGTCGTCGTCGACGAAGCAGGTGATCAGCACCAGCCGGCCCGGCATCACCGTCCACACGTCGGTCGCGCCGGGGAGCGCGTCCTTGTCGTACCGCTCGGTGTGGCTGACCGTGTAGTCGACGCTGCCCCCGGGGGTCCGCACCGTGACGACGTCCCCGGTCGAGATCCCCGCCCCGTGGTCGCCGGGCATGAGCGCGTTGAACGCGGCCGCGCCCTTGGTCCACGAGTGCCCGGCGATGTAGACGGTGTTGTCCGGCTGGGTGCCCGGTTCGCCGTAGGGCTCGATCCAGTAGCCGTCGACCATCGACGGCGGGTCGATGACCCCACCTCGGGGCGTGTGCGGCAGCACCGCGACGTCCAGGCCGACCGACGGCACCGCGAGGCGCACCGGGGAGGCCCGCGGGGTCTCCGCCGGCGGGGTGGGCGGCGGGGTGGACGGTGGGGTGGTGGGCGCCTCCGTCGTGGGGACGGCGGTCGTCTCCGGAGCCGCGGCCGGCCCGGCGGAGATCGCCACCGGTGCTGCTGCGGCCCGCACGGCGCCGTCGTCCCGGCCGCCGATCAGCACCAGCGCCAGCAGCACCGCCACGATGCCGAGCACGGCGGCCCCCGCGAGGGCCGCCGTGCGTCGGGTCGGGCGCGACGAGGTCCGCACGTCAGCCCTGCGCGACCGACCGACGGCGGGATCGGACGACGCCGCCCAGGGCCAGCGCACCGACCGAGCCGAGCACCACGGGCAGCAGCACCGGTGCACCGACGTCGCCACCGGTCTCCGACCGCAGCCCCGGGTTCACCGCCGGGGCCACGACCTCGACCACCGAGTAGGTGGCCGAGACGACCTGCCCCGCGCCGTCACCGACGACCGAGATGAGCACGTAGCGCCCGGGCCGGGTGCTGGCGGGGACGGTCATGGTGGCGATCCGCGCGTCCACGGAGGGCGTCGCCTCCAACGGCAGGGCCAGGCCCTCGATCTGCGGACCCCCCGGGACGTCGCTCAGGGCGAAGTCGCTGTGCTCCAGGCCGGGGATGCCGAGCTCGTCCAGCCGGGTCTCGGCCGGCAGCACCACGTCCATCGCCGTGCCCGCCGTGACCGGGACCGGGGTGCAGGTGCTGAAGTCCGTGTCCGACGCCGGGCAGCCCACGGTGGACTCGGCATCGACCTGGCTGGTCAGCGTGACGGCGGCGGGCGCGCCCGCGGAGAGCTCGAGGAACCACCGCGCGGGCTCGATGAACGAACTCCAGGCCCCCAGCGTGGAGGCCAGGCCGGTCAGCTCGAGGCGGGCACCCGGACCGTTGACCCCGTCGTCGGCCGGCAGGTCGATGCGGTGGCTGCCGCCGCCGAGTGCGGTCACCACCAGCACGTCGGCCGGCGCGACCGCACCGGTGGACCAGGTGCGGGTCGCCTCGTTCTCCTCGTCGACCAGGGCCAGTGAGGCCTGGAGCGTGGGCCCGGTGGGCGCGACCTGGGAAGGCAGGGTGATCGTGACCGCGCCACCCCAGGCGACCGGGATCGCCTCGAACCCGGAACCGGGCAGCGGGCTCTGCACCGGCAGCTCACCGGAGTTCTGCGGCGACCAGAGGGCGAACTGCACCGACTCCGGCGTGAGGGTGGTCGTGGGGTTCTCCGGCGCGGCACCGGCACCGGACACCCCCAGACCCACCGAGGCGAGGGCGGCCAGCGAGACGACGCCGGTGCGGGCGAGCGGACGGCGGACGGGACCGCGGGGCGCGGTGCGGGACCACATGGGAGACGCCTCTCTGGCACGGGGAGCGACACCCACCCGGCGCCACCGAGGCGGAACCTATCCGTCCGTTGGGCCAGCGGAAGAGCGATTCCCACCGGTCGGCGGCATCGACGACAGCTTCGTCGAGAGGTGCCAGCCGAGGCGTTGGCACCTGTCAGTTCCACCCCTGTCCGGCACGCCGGACGGTCAGGCGCTGACGGACTCCGCCATGCCGAGCCAGGTGCGCCAGCGCGGATCGACGGTGCGGTGCCCGAGCAGCCGCCAGGCCGCGCCGCTGGGCGCCCCCGGCGGGTAGGGCAACGTCCACCCCATCTCGGCCAGCGACCTGTCGGCCTTGGTGTGGTTGCACCGGCGGCAGGCGGCGACCACGTTGTCCCAGGTGTGCGTGCCGCCGCGGCTGCGTGGCACCACGTGGTCGATGCTGGTGGCCGACCCGCCGCAGTAGACGCAGGTCGACCCGTCCCGGGTGAAGACCGCGCGGCGGGACAGCGGCACCTGCACCGGGTAGGGCACGCGGACGTAGCGGGTCAGCCGGACGACGACCGGCACGGCGACGGAGAGCCGCTCGGCGTGGACGAGGTCCTCGGTGACGTCCACCGCCTCCGCCTTGGCGCCCAGCACCAGCACGATCGCGCGGCGGCTGGAGACCACGCACAACGGCTCGTAGGTGGCGTTCAACAGCAGGGTGGCGGCGGTCGTCACCTGCGCCGGGACGGGCGCGCGCGGACCGGGGAGGGGGTCGGTGGCCGCTCCCGGATGCGCGGGCGCGGACGACGACTTGAGTGCGGTGATCGACACGGGACACCTCCGAGGGCCCCTGGCTCCCGACGGCTTCGAGAGTCCCTGGGTCGCCTCATAGTGCCCTGTCGGCGTGTGATAACGGGCAGCGGCCCCTCGGACGGCCGCCCCCCGGCGGCTACCGTCGCGGCGTGCGCTATCCCGACGCCCCCCGCCTGGACCTGGTCGAGGACCTGCACGGTCACCGGGTCGCCGACCCCTACCGGTGGCTGGAGGACCCCGCCGACGGCCGCACCGCCAGCTGGGCCGCGGCCCAGGACGAGCTCGCCGCGGAGCTGCTCGGTGGCCTGCCCGCGCGCCCGTACTTCGCCGAACGGCTGGCCGAGCTCGTGCACGCCGGTGCGGTCGGCATCCCGGTGTGGCGCCGCGGGCGCGCCTTCTCCACCCGGCGTGATCCCGGCCAGGAGCACGCGGTCCTGCGGGTCACCGAGCCCGACGGCAGCGTGCGGGTGCTGGTCGACCCGACGGCGCTGGACCCGGCCGGCACCACCACGCTGGACGCCTGGTCACCGTCGTGGGAGGGCGACCGGCTGGCCTACCAGATCTCGGTCGGCGGCGACGAGGAGTCGCAGCTGTTCGTCCTGGACGTCGGCACGGGCGAGCTGGTCGAGGGCCCGATCGACCGCTGCCGCTACTCCCCCGTCGGCTGGCTGCCCGGCGGGCAGGAGCTGTTCTACGTGCGCCGGCTGGCCCCCGAGCTCGTCCCGGCCGGCGAGGAGCAGTTCCACCGCCGGGTGTGGCGCCACCGGGTGGGCAGCGACCCGGAGACCGACGTCCTGGTGCACGGCGAGGGCAGCGACCCCTCGACCTACTTCGGCGCGCGCACCAGCGCGGACGGCCGCTGGCTGGTCGTCTCGGCATCGGTGGGCACGGCGCCGCGCGACGACGTCTGGCTGGCCGACCTGGCCGGGGACGGCGTCCTCCGCGAGCTGCAGGTGGGCGTGGACGCGCAGACCTCGGCCTGGGTGGCCCGCGACGGCCGGCTGTGGCTGCACACCGACCGGGACGCCCCCCGCGGCCGGCTGGTGGTGGCCGACCCGGCCGACCCGGCCAGCTGGGCGCCGGCGGCCTGGCGGGAGGTGGTCCCCCAGGCCGACGACGGGGTGCTCTCCGACGTCGCCCTGGTCGACGGCCCCTACGGCGACCTGCGCGTGCTGGCCGTGCACGCGGTCGACGCCACCGACCGGCTCTCCCTGTGGGCCGGGGACGGCTCGGGCCGACTGGCCGAGGTGACCGACCTGCGCTCGGGCAGCGTCACCGGCGTCAGCGCGCCCCCGGAGGGCGGCACGACCGCCTGGGTCGGCTTCACCGACTACGCGACGCCGCCGTCCGTGCTCGGCTGGGACGCCGCCGAGCCCACCGCGCTGACCACGCACGAGCAGGCGCCGGTCGCCGGGTCGGTGCCCGGCGTGCAGGTGGTGGAGACCCACGCGACGTCGGCGGACGGGACACCGGTGCACCTGTTCGTGCTCTCCCCCTCCGGCCTGCCCGACTCGCCGCGCCCCACCGTGCTCTACGGCTACGGCGGGTTCAACGTCTCGCTCACCCCGGCCTACAGCGCGCAGGCGCTGTCCTGGGTCGCCGCCGGCGGGGTGTGGGTGGTGGCGAACCTGCGCGGCGGCTCCGAGCACGGTGAGGAGTGGCACCGGGCCGGGATGCGGGAGCGCAAGCAGAACGTGTTCGACGACTTCGCCGCCGCCGCGCAGCACCTGATCGCCACCGGGTGGACCACGCCGGCGCAGCTGGGCGTGATGGGCGGCTCCAACGGCGGGCTGCTGGTCGGCGCGATGGCCACCCAGCACCCGGACCTGATCGCCGCGGTGGTCTGCAGCGCGCCGCTGCTGGACATGGTCCGGTACGAGCTGTTCGGGCTGGGCCGCACCTGGAACGACGAGTACGGCACCGCCGCCGATCCCGAGGAGCTGGGCTGGCTGCTGGGCTACTCGCCCTACCACCGGGTGGTGGAGGGCACCGCCTACCCGGCCGTGCTGTTCACGACCTTCGAGTCCGACACCCGGGTCGACCCGCTGCACGCGCGCAAGCTCGCCGCGGCGTTGCAGCACGCGACCTCCGCCGAGGCACCCATCGTGCTGCGGCGGGAGCTGTCGGTGGGGCACGGCGCCCGCGCGGTGAGCCGCACCGTGGGGCTGGCCGCCGACCAGCTGGCGTTCCTGGCCGCGCACACCGGGGCCTCCCCGGCCCAGGAGCCGCGCACCGGCGGCTGACCGGCGGGGGAAGCCACGGAACGACACCGTCCGGGTGATCGACGGCCTGGAACCCACCTGCGAGACTGCGCGCGATGAACGGCACACACACGGTCACGGCAGCCGACGCAGGAGCACCGGCACCCGCCTGTGCGGCGGACCCGGGGTCGCTGTGCGCGCGCCTGTGGGAGTGGACCGGGCTGGACTGGCTGGCCGCCAACGCCGACACGATCGTCGGCCGGCCGGCGCGCATCCTGCTGATCGTCGTGATCGCCGCCGTCCTCCGGCTGCTGCTCAACCGGGCGATCCACCGGCTGACCGACCGCACCGCCACCGGCGCCGTCCCGACGATCCTGCGGCCGTGGCGCAACCGCGCCCGGCAGGCCGACCCCGACGGCATCGAGCTGATCGCCGCGCGGCGCACCCAGCGGGCCGAGGCGATCGGGTCGGTGCTGCGCAGCTGCGCGTCGTTCGCGGTGCTCGGCATCGCCGTGGTCCTGGTGCTCGGCGAGCTGGGGATGAACCTGGCGCCGATCCTGGCCAGTGCCGGCGTCATCGGCGTCGCGCTCGGCTTCGGCGCGCAGAACCTGGTCAAGGACTTCATCGCCGGGATCGGGATCATCCTGGAGGACCAGTACGGCGTCGGGGACGTCGTCGACCTGGGCGAGGCCAGCGGCACGGTCGAGGCCGTCGGCCTGCGGATCACCCGGCTGCGCGACATCAACGGCGTGGTCTGGTACGTCCGCAACGGCGAGGTGCTGCGGGTGGGCAACCGCAGCCAGGGCTTCGCCCAGGTGGTCATCGACATGCCGGTCGCCCACGACACCGACCTCGAGCGCTGCCGCGCCGTCATGCAGGAGGTCGCCGACGCGATGGCCACCGACGCACAGTGGGCCGAGGTCTTCCTCGGCGAGCCGGAGTCCCTCGGCGTCGAGCAGATCACCGCCGAGGGCGTCGTCCTGCGCGTGCAGGTGCGCACCACCAACGCCGTCCAGTGGCAGGTCGCCCGGGAGCTCCGGCAGCGGCTCAAGGAGCGCTTCGCGACCGAGGGCATCCGCACGCCGCTCCCCCTGCTGGGGATGGGCGCCGGCCCGGGCGCGGGCACCCGCTGAGCCGCCGTCGTCCCGACCGGGACACCACTCCCGGCCGGCCGGCCACCTTCGGGCAGGTCTTCGCGGTCGCCGAGTTCCGGCCGCTGTTCGGCTCCTTCACGCTGTCCACGATCGGCGACGAGCTCGCCCGGGTGGCGCTGACCGTGCTGGTCTACCAGCGCACCGACTCGGCGCTGCTGTCCGCGATCACCTTCGCCATCAGCTACCTGCCCTGGGTGCTGGTCGGGCCGGTGCTGGCCTCGCTGGCCGACCGGTTCCCCCGGCACCGGGTGCTCATCGCCAGCGACGTCGCCCGCGCGGTGCTGGTCGCCGCGATGGCCGTCCCGGGGACGCCGCTGCCGGTGCTGCTGGGGCTCCTGCTGGTCGTGGCGATGTGCGCCCCACCGTTCGAGGCGGCCCGCTCGGCGCTGATGGCCGACGTCCTGGAGGGCGACCGCTACGCGGTGGGCACCTCGCTCACCGGTGTCGCGTCCCAGGTCAGCCAGCTGATCGGCTTCCTGCTGGGCGGTGCGCTGATCACCGCGCTCTCCCCCTCGGCGGCGCTGCTGATCGACGCCGCCACCTTCGCCGTCTCCGCCGTCTGGCTGACCCGCGGGCTGCAGCGCCGGCCCGCGCCGGCCGCCGAGGACGACGCCGGCTCGATCTGGCGGGACACCGGCAGCGGGCTGCGGTTCATCGCCGGCTCCCCGCGGCTGCTCGCGATCGTCACGGTGCTGTGGGTGGGGGCGCTGTTCATCAACGCACCGGAGGGGATCGCCACCCCGTGGGCCTTGCAGCTGCAGGGCACCGCCGCGGCCGCCGGGCTGCTGCTGGCCGCGAACCCGGCCGGCACCGCCATCGGCGGCCTCCTGGTGGGCCGCTTCTGCCCGCCGCACGTGCGCACCCGGTTGCTGGTGCCGCTGCTGGTGCTCTCGCTGGCCGGGGTGCTGCTGGCCGGCCTCACCCCGCTGTGGCTGGGCACCGGCTCGGCGGCCTACGTCGTCGTCCTGGTGCTGCTGTTCGTCGCGGGGCTCGGCGGGGCCAGCAGCATCCCGCTGAACGTGGCGTTCGTGCAGGCCGTGCCGAGCGCCTACCGCGGCCGGGCCTTCGGCGTCGCGGTGGCCGGGCTGTCGGGCGTGCAGGGGCTCGGGGTGGTGCTGGCCGGGCTGGGCGCCGAGGTGCTCGCACCGGGCACCGTGGTCGCGCTGGCCGGGGGGATCGGGCTGGTCGCGCTCGCCGGCCCGCTGGTGGGCCTGCACCGCACCCGTCCCGGACGTGACGCGTACGACGCCGGCCCCGTGCCCCGGACGGGCCCGGCTGAGGGACGATCGACGGCATGAGCGAGACCAGCCGGTCGCTGCCCTCGGCGCGCACCTTCTACGACGAGGTCGGCGGCGAGCCCACCTTCCGGGCGCTCGTCTCCCGGTTCTACGCGGGGGTGCGCGAGGACCCGGTGCTGCGGCCGATGTACCCCGCCGACGACTGGGACGGCGCGGAGACCCGGTTGCGGATGTTCCTGGAGCAGTACTGGGGCGGGCCCAAGACCTACTCGGAGAACCGCGGGCACCCGCGGCTGCGGATGCGGCACGCGCCCTTCGCCGTCGACGTGGCCGCCCGCGACGCGTGGCTGCGGCACATGCGCGACGCCGTCGACTCCCTGGAGCTCACCGACGAGCAGGACGCGACGTTGTGGGGTTACCTGGTCATGGCGGCACAGAGCATGCAGAACCGGTAAGGACCCCGCTGCCCCCACCACTCGCACGCTCGCGGTGGGCCCCTGCACCGGGGCCGCACCTGCACAAGCCTTTGAGGAGCCCGGTGACCGCGGTCCCGATGTCCCCCCGCCCTGACGCCGACTGGTGGCGGGAGGCGGTCTTCTACCAGATCTACGTGCGCAGCTTCGCCGATGCGACCGGCGACGGCGTGGGTGACCTGGCCGGCATCCGCAGCCGGCTGCCCTACCTCAGCGAGCTGGGCGTCGACGCGCTGTGGATCACCCCGTTCTACCCCTCGCCGATGCACGACCACGGCTACGACGTCGCCGATCCGCGCGACGTGGAGCCGGTGTTCGGCGACCTCGACGCGTTCGACGCCCTGCTGGCCGACGCGCACGCCCGCGGCATCCGGGTGACCATCGACCTGGTGCCCAACCACAGCTCGCACGACCACGAGTGGTTCGCCGAGGCGCTGGCCGCCCCGCCGGGGTCGCCGGCCCGGGCCCGGTACTTCTTCCGCGACGGCGACGGGCCCGACGGCGCGGAGCCGCCGAACAACTGGCCCTCGGTGTTCGGCGGGCCGGCCTGGACCCGGGTGCCCGACGGGCAGTGGTACCTGCACCTGTTCGCCCCGGAGCAGCCCGACCTGGACTACTCGAACCCGGAGGTCGTCGCCGACCTCGAGGAGACGTTGCGGTTCTGGCTGGACCGGGGGGTCGACGGCTTCCGGATCGACGTCGCCCACGGCATGGCCAAGCCGCCGGGGCTGCCGGACATGGTGCCGGCGGAGGACACCGGCCTGTTCGCCGACGACGGCCCGGGCGACCTCCGGTTCGACCAGGACCACGTGCACGCCCTGCACCGCCGGGTCCGGGCGGTGCTCGACGAGTACCCCGACCGGATGGCGGTCGGCGAGGTGTGGGTCTTCGACGACGAGCGGCTGTCGCACTACCTGCGCCCCGACGAGCTGCACCTGGCCTTCAACTTCCGGCTGCTCACCGCCGAGTGGGACGTCGAGGAGCTGCGCGCGGCCGTGGAGCACTCGCTGAACACCGTGTCGACGACGCCGGCGCCGCCCTGCTGGGTGCTGTCCAACCACGACCGGCCCCGGCACGTCACCCGGTACGGCGGCGGTGCGGTGGGCACCCGGCGGGCGCGGGCGGCGGCGCTGCTGCAGCTGGCCCTGCCCGGGGTCGCCTACGTCTACAACGGCGACGAGCTCGGCATGCCCGACGTCGACCTGCCCGACGAGGTGCTGCAGGACCCGATCTGGGAGCGCTCCGGGCACACCGAGCGCGGCCGCGACGGCTGCCGGGTGCCGGTGCCCTGGTCGGGTGACCGGCCCGCCTACGGGTTCTCCTCGACCCCGGACACCTGGCTGCCGATGCCGGAGGGCTGGGGCCCGCTGACCGTGCAGGCCCAGGAGCAGGACCCGGACTCGATGCTGTCGCTGTACCGGGCGGCGCTGCGGCTGCGCCAGGGCTCGCCCGCGTTCGCCGGTGAGGGCGTGGAGTGGCTGCCGGCCCCCGCGGGCTGCCTGGCGTTCCGCCGGGCGGGCGGGCTGGTCTGCCTGCTCAACGTCTCCGGCGCGCCGGTGCCGCTCCCGGAGGGCCAGGTGCTGCTGGCCAGTGAGCCGGTCACGGACGGCGTCGTCCCGGACGATGGGACGGTGTGGCTCACCCACTGAGCCGCGCGGCCGGGGTCCGGTAGCTTTCCCGCCCGTGAAGACCCGTGACCTCGCGTACGTCGCACTGTTCGCCGCGCTCACCGCCGTCCTCGGCATGATCCCGGCGGTGCAGATCGGCCCGGTGCCGATCACCGCGCAGACCCTGGGCGTGATGCTGGCCGGCGCGGTGCTGGGGGCCAAGCGCGGCTTCCTGTCCCAGCTGCTGTTCCTGGCGCTGGTGGCCGCCGGCCTGCCGCTGCTGGCCAGCGGCGCCGGGGGCCTGGGGGTCTTCGCCGGCCCCTCCGCCGGGTACCTGGTGGCCTGGCCGATCGCCGCCTTCGTCACCGGGCTGCTCACCGAGCGGGTCTGGAACCGGTACAACGTCGTGTGGGGCACGCTGGTCAACGCCGTCGGCGGCATGGTCGTGATCTACCTGATCGGCGTCCCGGTGCTGGCCGCGGTCGCCGACCTCTCCCTGGGCGCGGCGATCGCCACCGGCGTGCTGCCGTTCCTCATCGGGGACGCGGTCAAGGCCGTGGTCGCCGCGGCGATCGCCGTCCAGGTGCGGCGCAGCTACCCGGTGATCGAGCGGGCCCGGGTGGCTCCGGCCTCGTGAGGCCCCGGCGCGCCGCGTCGCGGGCGGCCGCTGACCCCGAGCCGGACCCGACCCGGGGCATCGAGCTGCAGGGCGTCTCGCACGCCTACGGCGAGCGCGCCGTGCTCACCGGTGTCGACCTCACGCTGACCGAGCACCGGGTCGGCGTCGTCGGCGCGAACGGGTCGGGCAAGAGCACCCTCGCCCGGCTGCTCAACGGGCTGGTCGTGCCGACGGCGGGGCGGGTGCTGGTCGACGGGTTGGACACCGCCACGCAGGTGCGCGCGGTGCGCCGCCGGGTGGGGTTCGTCTTCCAGGACCCGGACGCGCAGATCGTGCACCCGACGGTGGCCGAGGACGTCGCCTTCGGGCTGGAGAACCAGGGCGTGCCGCCGGCCGAGCGCACCGAGCGGGTCGCCGAGGTGCTGGACCGCTACGGCCTCGCCGGGCACGCCGACCACCCCGCGCACCTGCTCTCCGGCGGCCAGAAGCAGCTGCTGGCCATCGCCGGGGTGCTGGTGATGCGCCCGGCCCGGATCGTGTTCGACGAACCGACCACGCTGCTGGACCTGGTCAACGCGCGACGGGTGGCGGAGCTGATCGCCGACCTGGACCAGCGGGTCGTGGTGGTCACCCACCAGCTGGACCTGCTCGACGGCTTCGACCGGGTGCTGGTGGTCGACGGCGGCCGGGTGGTCGCCGACGACCGACCGGCCGCCGCAGTGGCCGCCTACCGCGCGCTGATGACGGGCCGGGCGTGACCCTCGCGCTGTACGTCCCGCGCGCCAGCCCGGTGCACCGGGCGCCGGCGGGGGCGAAGCTGCTGCTGCTGGCCGCGCTCGCGGTGCTGCTGTTCACCCTGCCCACCCTGACCACCACCGCGGTCGCGCTCGTCGCCGTGCTCGCCGTCGGGGTGGGGCCGGCCCGGTTGCCGGTGCGGGTGCTGGCCCGCCAGGGACGTGCGGTGCTGGTCTGGCTGGTCGCGCTGCTCGTGGTGCACGCGCTGCTGACCGACCTGGTCACCGGGGCGACGGTGGTGCTGCGGCTGCTGACCCTGGTGCTGGCCGCGGCCGTGGTGACCTCGACGACCCGGGTGACGGCGATGGTCGCGGTGATCGAGCGGCTCTGCGGCCCGCTGCGCTGGGTGGGGGTGCGCCCGGCACGGGTGGGGCTGGCGCTGGCGATGGCGCTGCGGTTCATCCCGCTGGTCGCCGAACGCGCCGACCGGGTCCGCGAGGCGCAGGCGGCCCGGGGCGGGACCACCCGGGGGCCGCGGGCGCTGGTCCGACTCGTCGTCCCGGTGCTCGTGCAGGTGCTGCAGATGGCGCACACCACCGCGGAGGCGCTGGACGCCCGCGGTGCCGACGACGAGCCGGTGCCGCGCCGGTGGAGGGAGCGGTCGTGACCGGTCGGGTGCTGGAGATCTGGACGGCGCCGGAGGCGGCGGCGCCGATGGTGCGCCGCGCGTCGGTGCCGGCGGTGCCCGGCGTCGGGCTGGCCGGGGACCGCTACGCCGCCGGCGGCGGCACCTGGGCGCAGTACCCGGTGCAGGAGAAGCAGGTGACCCTGATCGACGTCGACGACGTCGCGGTGGTGGCGGCCGAGGCCGGCATCGACCTCTCCCCCGGGCAGACCCGGCGCAACCTGGTCACCCGGGGCATCGAGCTGCCCGCGCTGGTGGGGCGGTACTTCCTGGTCGGCGAGGTGCTGCTGTTCGGCACCAAGCGGTGCCCGCCGTGCGCGCACCTGGAGCGGCTGACCGGGATGCGGCTGGTGAAGCCGCTGGCGCCGCGGGGCGGGATCAACGCGGCGGTGTTCGGCGGCGGTGAGGTCACCGAGGGCGCCGCCGTCGCGCCGGTGGACGACGCCGAGGCCGCCCGCCGCGGAGCGCCGACCGGAGCCGACCGGCCGGTCCCCCGCATCGTCGCCCTGCCCGGCTGACCCCGCGCACCCGCTCCGGGTCAGTCGTCCGCCGGGTCAGTCGTCGTGGTGCGCGGCCAGGAAGGTCTTCTCCTCCGGCGTGAGCCGGCGTGGGCGGTTGAGCGCGAAGTCGAACGGCACCAGCACCGTGCTGCCGGTGACGGCGAGCTGCCCGTGGTCGCGGAGCTCGTAGTGGCAGGTGAAGGAGGCCGCCCGCACACCGGAGACCCAGATCTGCACCTGCAGCGGCTCGGCGTCGTAGACCACCGGGCGCTTGTAGGCGATCTCGTGGCTGGCGACGACGATGCCGCGGCGGAGCCCGGTCTCCTCGTCGTGCGTCGGCTGGTCGAAGAACAGGTCGACCCGCGCCATCTCGAAGTAGTCGAGGAAGGCCACGTTGTTGATGTGCTGGTAGACGTCCATGTCCGACCAGCGCATCGGGACGGCGACGGTGTGCCTCACGGTGGTCACCCTGCCTCATCGCCTGTCGACGTCGTGCACGGACCCGGTTCCCGCCGGGGCCGGCCCGGCCTACGGTTCGGGCATGGACCCCTGGGGCGACGGCGAGCCCGGCGTGCTGGTGCTGCCCTCGGGGCGCCGGGTGCGTGGGCGTGGGCTGCGGCAGGAGCTGGCGCCCGGCCCGGCCCCGGGGTTCGGCGTGTACCTGCTCGGCCGGCCGCCCTGCCCGGTGCCGTGGGAGACCCGCTGGGTCCGCTGGCCCGACTTCCGGTTGCCCGCCGTCCCGGGTGACCTGCACGAGGCGTTGGTCGAGGTCTGGGAGCGAGCGGCGACGGAGCGGGTGGAGGTGGCCTGCACCGGCGGCACCGGGCGCACCGGGACGGCGCTGGCCTGCCTGGCCGTGCTGGACGGGCTGCCGGCGGCCCGGGCGGTCGCCTACGTGCGCAGCCACTACCGGCGGCACGCGGTGGAGACCCGCGGCCAGGCCCGGTTCATCGCCCGGTTCGGGATCAGCTGACCGGCTGCGCCGGCGCGTCGTCCCCGGGACCGGGGGCGGTCCGCCGGGCGACGCGGCCCTGGCCGGGACCGGACAGTTCCGCTGCAGCCTGCCCGCGGCCGGCCAGCGTCATCAGCAGCGCCTCCGCCGGGCCGTGGACCTCGGGTCCGCGACCGAACGCCCAGTCGACGTCGGTGGCCACCAGCCGGACCCCGCGGACGCGCCACGCGCCCAGCAGCGTGGGCGCGAACAGGGCGGTGCGCAGCGCCGGCACCAGCCGTCCGGGCGGGATGGTCCGGGGCAGGCCGAGCGGCCGCCGGATGTCCTGGTGGTGGATCAGCCCGTCGGTGAGGGCGATGGCCCCGTGCATCCCGGCGGTCAGCCCCGCGGGGGTGAGGTGACGGCCCAGCAGCTCGACCAGCTCGGCAGGGGACCGTGCGGAGTACTCGCGCAGGCCGAGCGCGTTCACCCGGTCGAAGGCCAGCCGGCCCCGGGCGAACCGGGCGGCCAGCTGACGCGCGGACAGCTCCTCGTAGCTGATCACGTGCGCGACGACGTCCTGCACGGTCCAGCCCGCGCAGAGGGACGGGGCGCGCCACTGCTCCGGCGTCAGGCCGACGAGGAGGGCGAGCAGGTCCTCGCGTTCGGCTCGGGCCAGCGGCATGAGGTCCATCCGAACTCCTCCGCGCAGGTGACGGCCGCCGCGGGCGGCACGGTGCCGCGACCCTAGGGGAGACCTGCCCGGTCCGGTGCCCGCGACGCCCGCCTACCACGACGGCCGGCCGGAGCGAGAGCTCCGACCGGCCACGCAACGTGCTGGAGCGGCCCCGCTGCAGGGTCCCGCGCCGAGGTACGAGGCGTGGGGGGCAGCGGGGTCCTTCTTCAGTCGCGGGTGAGCTTGCGGTAGGTGGCCCGGTGCGGACGCGCCGCGTCGGGGCCCAGCCGCTCGACCTTGTTCTTCTCGTAGTCGTCGAAGTTGCCCTCGAACCAGAACCACTTCGAGTCGCCCTCGTAGGCCAGGATGTGCGTCGCCACCCGGTCGAGGAACCAGCGGTCGTGGCTCACGACCACGGCACAGCCGGGGAACTCCAGGAGCGCACCCTCCAGGCTGGTGAGCGTCTCGGTGTCCAGGTCGTTGGTGGGCTCGTCGAGCAGCAGCAGGTTGCCGCCCTGCTTGAGGGTGAGCGCCAGGTTCAGCCGGTTCCGCTCACCACCGGAGAGCACCCCGGCCTTCTTCTGCTGGTCGGGGCCCTTGAACCCGAAGGCGGAGACGTAGGCCCGGGAGGGCATCTCGACGTTGCCGACCTTGATGTGGTCCAGGCCGTCGGAGACGACCTCCCACAGGCTCTTGTTCGAGTCGATGCCGCTGCGGCTCTGCTCGACGTAGGCGACCTTGACCGTCTCGCCGACCTTGATCTCGCCGTCGTCGGGCTTGTCCTCGCCGACCAGCATCTTGAACAGCGTGGTCTTGCCGACGCCGTTGGGCCCCACCACGCCGACGATGCCGTTGCGCGGCAGCGTGAAGGAGAGGTCGTCGATCAGCACCCGGTCGCCGAAGCCCTTGGTGAGGTCCTTGGTCTCGATGACCACGTTGCCCAGCCGCGGGCCCGGCGGGATCTGGATCTCCTCGAAGTCCAGCTTGCGGAACTTGTCCGCCTCGGTGGCCATCTCCTCGTAGCGGGCCAGCCGCGCCTTGCTCTTCGCCTGGCGGGCCTTGGCGCCCGAGCGGACCCACTCCAGCTCGTCCTTCAGCCGCTTGGCGCGCTTGGCGTCCTTGGCCCCCTCGACCTTGAGCCGGGTGGCCTTGGTCTCCAGGTAGGTGGAGTAGTTGCCCTCGTAGGGGTAGGCCCGGCCGCGGTCGAGCTCGAGGATCCACTGGGCCACGTTGTCCAGGAAGTACCGGTCGTGGGTGACGGCGACGACGGTGCCGGCGTACTTCTCCAGGTGCTGCTCCAGCCAGGCCACGCTCTCGGCGTCCAGGTGGTTGGTGGGCTCGTCGAGCAGCAGCAGGTCGGGCGCCTCCAGCAGCAGCTTGCACAGCGCCACCCGGCGGCGCTCCCCACCGGACAGGACCGTCACGTCGGCGTCGCCGGGCGGGCAGCGCAGCGCGTCCATCGCCTGCTCGATGCGGTTGTCGAGCTCCCAGCCGTCGGCGTTCTCGATGACCTCCATGAGCTCGCCCTGCTCGGCCATCAGCGCGTCGAAGTCGGCGTCGGGCTCCCCCATCGCCGCGCTGACCTCCTCGAAGCGCGTCAGCGCCTGGCGGAGGTCGGCCACCGCCTCCTCGACGTTGCCGCGCACGTCGAGCTCCTCGTTGAGCGGGGGCTCCTGCTGGAGGATGCCGACGGTCGCCCCGGGGGCGAGCACCGTGTCGCCGTTGGAGGCGGTCTCCATGCCGGCCATGATCTTCAGGACCGTCGACTTGCCGGCGCCGTTGGGGCCGACGACACCGATCTTCGCGCCGGGCAGGAACGCCAGGGTCACGTCGTCGAGGATCACCTTGTCGCCGTGCGCCTTGCGCGCACGGACCATGGAGTAGATGTACTGGGCCACTGGGCTGTCGAGCCTTCCGTCAGGTCGCGAATGGGGGCGGGGCGGGGCGGCCGCGCTCGGCGGGCACCGGCCCCGCCCCCTGCGTTCTCAGCTCCGATCCTCCCAGTCGGGGAGGCTCACGTCAGCGCCGGGACCGCCGGCTCCTGGGACGTGACCTCGGAGTCTGCCCCGTGCAACGTCTCCTCCCCCTCGATGTAGTCCGTGGGCCGGTGCGCGTACGGGTCGCCGTCCGGGGCCACCTCCCCGGCCACCTCCCCGGCCGGCTCCGCCGGGGAGGCATGGGCGGGCGACCGGTCGACGCGGGCCGGCCGGGTGAAGTCCGACCACCCGCGGGCCAGGTTCAGCCCGACGGCCGTGGCCTTGATCCGGTTCGAGCTGCGGCGCCCCGCCTCGCTCTCCCAGGACTCGGTCAGCAGGTTGCCGACGACGAGGACCGGGTCGCCCTTGGTGACGCTGCGGGCGACGTTGCCGCCGAGGTCTCCCCAGCAGGCGACATCGATCCACAGCGTGGCGCCGTCGATGAAGCCCTTGGTCTCCTCGTCCCAGCGACGGGAGGTGGAGGCCATGCGGAAGTTGGTCACCGAGCCGTTGCTGGTCCGGTTCTGGCGCGGGACGTCGACGACGTTGCCGACGACGTGCAGCGGGGTGTCGTTCACGGTGCTCCTCGGGCGAGGTGGGGCGCCGGGGGCCGGCGCGGCCGGCGGTTCGCCGGCGTGGACCCACCGTCGCGGGGACGCCGCGGCCGGGACAGGGCTCCGGTCCGGATGTGGACGCGCACCCCGGCTGTGGACGGCCGCCGGCGGGCCGGGCCGCCGGCGGCTACCGCGACGCAGGGTTGCAGCACGGCATCGTTCCCACCCCGTCCCCGGCCGCCGATGTCATGATCGGGCGCGAGCGCCCGTAGCTCAGCGGATAGAGCAGGTGCCTTCTAAGCACTTGGTCGCAGGTTCGATCCCTGCCGGGCGCGCCCTGGTCCCGCACCGCACCGCACCGCGGCGGCCCGGGCCCACGGATCGTGGGTCCGGGCGCTCGTCGTCCCCGGACGCGGAGCCGTCCACGCCGGGCCGGGCGTCCCGGTGCTCGTCGTGGCCGCCACCGCCGTGCGCGAAGGCGGCCAACAGCAGCTCTGCTGCGTGCGGCAGTCGCTCCGACCACGAGCCGCAGCGCGTCGGCTCAGGTGCGCTCGGTGGCGAGCCGGGCGCCGAACCCGAGCAACGCGGCACCGGTGGCGGCATCCAGGGCGCGCCGGACCGGGCGCCGGGAGAGGAGCCGCCGCGCTCGGTGCATCCCGGCCACGAGCAGGAGCAGGTACAGCAGGGAGAGGACCGCGTGGCTGAGGGCGAAGGCCAGCAGCGCGCCCAGCGGTGCGGTGCGGCCGAGGAACTGCGGCAGCACCGCGAGGTAGAACACCAGCACCTTGGGGTTGGTGATGTTGCAGATGAACCCCTGGCGCCAGCCGGCCAGAGCCTGGCCCGATCCGGTGTCCCGCGGCGCGTCGGGGGTCGTGTAGCGCCCCGCGATCGCCGAACGGATGGCCTGCACCCCGAGGAGGACCAGGTACCCGATGCCCACCCACCTGATCGCCTGGAAGACCGGCTGGGAGCGCGTGATCACCGCACCCAGACCGGCAGCCGCCGCGATCCCCTGAACGGCATTCGAGCTGGACACGCCCACAGCGCTCCAGGCCCCTCGGCGGCGGCCGGCCGCCAAGGCGTTCCTGGTCACCACCGCGAAGTCCGGACCCGGCACGAGGACCAGCACCACCGCGAGGGTCAGGAACGACCCGTAGGCGGTCCACGTCACGATCGCGACGATAGGCGGACACGGCCGCCGGTCACCTGGGCCCCGGGGACCAGGTGACCGGCGGCCGTGGTCGGGACCGACCCGTCCTACCGGGCCGACGCTCTGCCGGCGACGCGACGACCCGGGGTCCGGCGGTCGGTCCGCGTCAGGGAAGGGTCCGGAAGGTGCCGGACGCGACCACTGTGCGATCCGTACCGGTCTCCAGCTGGTAGTGGTACGACCTGTTCGGCGCGAGGCTGCTGGTGATGGCCAGCGGGACGACGTCGCCGCTGGTCGTGCGGTAGGTGTAGAAGCCGGTCTGCGAGCCGAAGGGCGACGCGGAGACCCGCAGGGTGGTCCGGGTCGTGTTCGGTGGGACGTACGCGGACACGGTCACGCCGACGCGGGTCGGGGTGACGGTGTGCTCCCACGGCTGCGGGCTGGCCACGGGCTCGAACCCGGCGATCGGGGTGGCGTGCCGGTTGAGGACACCCTCGATGATGGTGCCGAACTGACCGTTGCGGGCGTGGCCGACCCCGGCCGGGTGCTCGTGCGAGGTCCGGAAACCGCGGTCGGCGTACCAGGCCTCGCCGACCTTGGCCCCGTAGGGACCGTTCAGGGAGTTCAGGCCGCCGGGCGCGGACCCGTTGGTGTCGGTGTCCAGCTCGCCGGTGTCCCAGTGCATGTGCACGTTGGCCTTGAGCGACGCTGGGAACGTGTCTGCGGTGACCGCGGGTGCGCCACCCCCGCCGATCACGATGGTCCCGCCGCCGGTCATGAGCTCCGAGTGCCGGGGGAACAGGAACCGGGTCGTCAGCTGCGCGCCGGTGCTGTACCCGCCCAGCCACACACGGTCCCGGTCGATGTCGTACTGGGCGTAGACGGACTCGATCAGCGCGGCGAGGTGGTCGGCGTAGCCGGCCGGGTCGCCCCGCTCCCAGCACTGGCAGCTGCGATTGGGGCTCGACGGCGTCAGCAGGATCATGTTGTGCCGCTTCGCGACGGCGACGACCCCGTTGACCCCACCGAGTGAGTAGGTGGCCGACGGGTTCTCGAACCCGTACTCGCCGGTGCCGTCGGCGTAGACGAGCAGCCCGACCGGCTGGGAGGGGTCGATCCCGGCCGCGTACAGGTTGGTGCTGGGCGGTGTACCCGGCGCCGGTGAAGGTCATCAGCCGCGGAACGGACGGGTCGTCCACGCCCCCGTCGGCGAGATGTCCGAATCACTCGACGCTCTTGGAGCCCTCGTGCGCCCGTTCCGCACCGCGCTGGCAGCGCTGACCGTGCTGCTCGCCACCGCCACGCCCGCTGTTGCCGCCCCGACCGGCGGTTCAGGTGGCCAGCTCACCGACCGCACGTTCCAGTCACAGGCCGGTCACAGCCTGCAGGGTGAATTCGGGGCACGCCCGGCGATGCCGGGAGAGGCTTCTCACCGTTCAGCCGCCGGCTGCCTGCGGGTCGGCACAGCAGGGAGGGCTCCGCCGATCGGCGCCGCGATCGCTAGCCTGCCCCGCCATGGGCCTCTTCGGGACGTTCACCTACAGCGACGGCACCTGGACCAGCCCGGACGCCCGCCGCGAGCCCTGGCTGGCCGTCGACGTCCACGACAGCGACATCGCCACCGTCGACTACCGACCGGCCGGGGACGCCGGCGGGCGCTGCTACCTCGGCTTCCAGCCCCGCGTCTACTTCGAGGACCCGACGGCGAGCGCGCCGGTCGACAACGACGCGGAGGCGCACGGGCTCGCCCGCTGGGCCCGGCTGGCCACCGGGCGGGAGGTGGACCCCCAGGACGTGGCCGCACTGCTGGCGCCGGACGACGAGGACGACGACCCGGAGGACCTGTTCGTCGAGCAGACCGTGCGGCGCCTGCTCGAGCTCACCGGTGTCCCGGTCCCCGAGGAGCTGACCGGCGAGGTGCCACCCCGCGACGAGTGATCCGGCGTACGGCCGGTGACCGACCACCTCCGACCCGCTCGGTTGTGCACCAGTAAAGTGGCGGGACCTCGCGGGGTCGCCGAGTGCTCCTCCGGCGTCCTCCCGGGGCCGCGCCGTCGCGGGTTGACGTCACAGCCCTGCGCCGGCCCAGGACCTCTCGGAGATCGTCGTGTCCGGCGCACCGCCGCCCCTCCCGCCCGTGGGCGACACCCCCCTCACCTCCCTGGCACACCAGGTGATCGACGCACTCGGCCGGGGCACCTGGGGCCCCGACGCCCTCGACGTGCTCGTGCGCGCGGCCGTCGCGCAGCTGCCCGGGTGCACCGATGCCAGCCTGACCTCGGTCGCCCCGGGCCGGTCACCGGACACGGTGGCCGCCTCCAGCGAGCGCGCCGTGCGGGCCGACGGCTGGCAGTACGAGCTGGCCCAGGGCCCGTGCCTGGACGCCGCCGCCGGCAGCCCGCTGGTCCGCGCCTCGCTGGTCGACGGTGGGACGCCGTGGCCGGAGTGGGCGTCCCGGGTCGCCTCCGAGACCGGCTACACCGGCGTGCTCAGCGTCCGGCTGGGCAGCCAGGCGCGGCCGCTGGGCTCGCTCAACCTCTACGGCGCCGACGCCCCCGCGCTGGTCGCGCTGCCGGCGGAGGACGCCGAGTCCTTCGCCGCGCTGACCTCGGTCGTCCTCGCGTCGGCCCGGCGGGCCGGCAACCTGGAGGAGGCGGTGGAACGCCGGACGGTCATCGGCCAGGCCCAGGGGATCCTGATGGAGCGGTACAAGATGACCGCCGCGGATGCGTTCGCCCTGCTGCGTGGGCTGTCCCAGCAGTCCAACACCAAGCTGTTCGACCTGGCTCAGGAACTCGCCGAGACCGGCCAGCTCCCGCCGGGGTCCGGGGTCACCCCGACCCGGCCGGCTGCGGGCCCACCGACCCTGTCGTAGCCTCGCTGGCGCGGGGCCGTTTCAGCCGAGAGCCGGTTCCGGACGAACAAGGGACTGATGCGTGACCCTGTCCGCGCCCGACCTGACGGCACGCCCGTCGGGCGGTCTGGTGCACGACGTGGCTTTCGCGACCTCCCCGGCCGGCCTGGCCGCGATCGCCCTCCCCTTCGTGCGGGACGGGCTGGCTGCCGGCGACCCGGTCGTCGTGGTCACCAGCACACCGGTCGCCGACGTCGTGCGGTCGACCCTCGGGGCCCCTCCGGGGCTGACCTTCGTCGACCAGCAGCACGTCTACGGCCGGCGCACCCCCGCGACGCTGACCGCCTTCCGGCGGCTGGTGGCCCAGGTGCCACCGCCGCCGGGGCGGCACCTGCGGGTGGTCGCCGAGCTCCCCGGCGAGATGCATGCGCGCGACTGGCTGGAGTGGCAGCGCTACGAGGCGGTGCTGGAGCACGCCCTGGCCGGCTGGCCGGTGTGGTTCCTCTGCCTGCAGGACACCGGGCGGCTGCCCGCGCAGGTGGTGCGCTGGGCGCACTGCACGCACGGGCACGTCCTCGACGACCGTGGGCGCCACCCCAACCCGGGCGTCCAGCCGCCCGAGCGCCTGCTGCGGCAACTGCCCGTGCCCGATGAGCCGCTGCAGGCCACGCCCCCGCTGCTGGCCGCCGACGGGGTGACCCGCCCGGGCGCCGTCCGGCACGCTCTCGTCCCGCTGCTGTCCGCAGTGGACCGCTCCCCCGACGCCACCGACGACCTGTTGCTGGCCATCGACGAGCTGGTCACCAACGCGCTCGTACACGGCAACCCCCCGGTCGACGTGCGGGTCTGGGCCGACGGCGGCACCGTCGTGTGCACCGTCGTCGACGGCGGCCGCGGCCCCGGTGACCCGTTCGCCGGCTACGGACCGGCGCACGGGGAGGACCTCTCCCGCGGTGGCATGGGGCTGTGGCTGGCCCGCCAGCTCTGCGACCACGTCGACATCTGGACCGACGAGCGCGGCGTCACGGTGCGGGTGACCACGGAGCTGCCGGCACGCTGAGCGGGCCTGCAGCCCCGGCTCAGCGCGCCGCGGGCGGGACCCAGCCGATCGCCGGGGCGACGTGCCGGGTGATCGTCTCCAGCAGCCGGGCGTTGTAGTCCACGCCCAGCATGTTCGGGACGGTCAGCAGCAGGGTGTCGGCATCCCGGACGGCGGCGTCCTTGACCAGCTCCTCGGCCAGCTGGTCCGGCTCGCCGGCATAGCTCTTGCCGAACCGGGCACGCACGCCCTCCAGCAGCCCGACCTGGTCGGTGCTGGTGCGCTCGCCGCCGAAGTACTGCCGGTCCTCGTCGGTGGTGATCGGCATGACCGAGCGGCTCACCGACACCCGCGGCTGGTGCGCCCAGCCGGCGTCGGCCCAGGCCGCGCGGAACAGCGCGATCTGCTCGGCCTGCAGCTCGTCGAAGGGCACCCCGGTGTCCTCGCTGAGCAGCGTGGAGCTCATCAGGTTCATCCCCTGCTGCGCCGTCCACACCGCCGTCTGCCGGGTGCCCGAGCCCCACCAGATCCGCTCCCGCAGCCCCGGGGACTGCGGCTGGACCGCCAGCCGCGCGTTGCCCCCGACCATCCGCGGGTCGGCGTCGACCACGGCCGCCCCGCTGATCGCGGCCAGGAACAGCGCGGTCTTCTCCCGGGCCAGCTCGGCGTCGTCGCTGCCCTCGGCCGGCACGTACCCGAAGGCCTCCGACCCGCGCAGCGCCGTCTCCGGTGACCCGCGGCTGATCCCCAGCTGCAGCCGGCCGGCCGACAGCAGGTCCGCGGCGGCGGCCTCCTCGGCCATGTACAGCGGGTTCTCGTAGCGCATGTCGATGACGCCGGTGCCGATCTCGATCCGCCGGGTCCGTGCGGCGATCGCCGACAGCAGCGGGAACGGCGAGGCCAGCTGCCGGGCGAAGTGGTGCACCCGCACGTAGGCGCCGTCGACGCCGAGCTCCTCGGCGGCCTGCGCCAGCTCGACGGTCTGCAGCAGGGCGTCGGCCCCGGTGCGCACCCGCGAGCCGGGGATGGGCTGCCAGTGCCCGAAGTTCAGGAAGCCGATCCGCTTGTCCACACGTCCACCTCTCGTCGTCTCCTGGCGCTCAGCGCCCCGGCGGCGGTCGCTGTTCCCGCCCGGGACGATCCGGCGCCCCGACGGGGTTGAGCCGGTGGACGGACCCACCGAGACCAGAGGAGACAGCCATGCGCGCCACCGTCGACGGAACCGTTCTCGCCGAGGCCCCCGAGGAGGAGCTGGTCCGCATCGAGGGCAACTGGTACTTCCCGCCCGCGGCGGTCGTGCCCGGCACCCTCACCGAGAGCCCGACGGCCTACACCTGCCCGTGGAAGGGCGCCGCGCAGTACTGGGACGTCGTCACCCCCGCCGGGGTGCGCCGGGACGGCGCCTGGAGCTACCCGGACCTCAAGCCCTCGGCGGTCGAGCGCGTCGGCCGGGACTTCGCCGGCTACGTCGCCTTCTCCCCCGGGGTCAGCGTCGATTCCTGAACGGGACCGTCCGAGTGGTTGCGCGCCGCTGCTACCGTCGAAGCGGGTCGAAGCTCCGGCCCTCGCGACGCGCCCGGTGGGCGCGCCTCCGCCGGAGCCGGCCTCCGGTGGGTGACCCCCGGAAGGGGATCCTCACGAACACCGATCCGCTCTCCGACGACCCGACGCTGATCGTCTCGCTCGACTGGGCCACCGGCTGCATCCACCTCCGGGGCGACCTGGACCGCGAGTCGGCACACCACCTGCGGGACGCCTTCGCCGCACTGCTGGTCACCGACCACGTCCGGTGGACGATCGACGCCTCCGAGCTGACCTTCTGCGACGCCGGTGGCCTGCGCGCGCTGGCCGCGGCCGCCCGGACGGCCACCGCGGCCGGCCGGGAGCTGCGGCTGGCGGCCGCCGACCGGTGCCTCACCCGGCTGCTCACCCTGACCGGGCTGACCGGGCTGTTCACCGACGCCGCGGTGCCGGCAGCCGTCCGCTCGCCGGCCCCGCCCGCGCGGCGTCCGACCGGGGGCGGCAGCCCCACCACCCCCGTCAGGCACATGGTCCTCCGGTGACCCGACTTGTCACCAAGAGTGACGGCACGAACACGGCCACGCGGTCGAGGTTCCGTGGATCGGGCCCGGCGATGAGCGAGGCTGTCCCCCGTGACCTCCTCCGCACCCGAGTCGTCGAGCGCCTCCGGGCCCGGCACGGGGCAGCGGCTGCGCGCGGCCGACGTCCTGCTGGCCGACCGGGGACAGCTCTTCCGCGCCCTCTTCCTCGCCGCACCCATCGGGAAGGCCGTGGTCGACCCGAGCGGGCGGTTGCTGCTGGTCAACCCGGCGCTGTGCGAGCTGACCGGCCGCACCTCGGGTGAGCTGACCGGCCGGCACCTGGACCTGCTGGCCCACCCGGACGACGTCCCGCTGGAGGACCGCGCCACCGACCACGTGCCGGGCACCCCGCTGCTGGACCCCCAGCTGGCCGTCGTCGGCGAGCGCCGGCTCCGGCGTGCCGACGGCGAGAGCGTCTGGGTGCACCAGTCCCAGGAGCTGGTGCACCACGCCAACGGCGACCTCCAGTTCGTGCTGCTGTCAATGGTCGACGTCACCGACCGTCGCCGGGCCGAGGAGGACCTGGTCCGCCGCGCCTTCACCGACCCGCTGACCGGGCTGCCCAACCGGCGCGCGCTCACCGACCGGCTGGGCCGGGCGCTGGCGTTCTCCCGCCGGCGCGGCACCTCGGTCGGGCTGCTGCACCTGGACCTGGACCGGTTCACCGCGGTGAACGACTCCCTCGGCCACGAGGGCGGCGACCAGCTGCTCTGCCAGGTCGCCGACCGGCTGCGCTGGAGCACCCGGGTCGAGGACACCGCCGTCCGCTTCGGCGCCGACGAGTTCCTCGTGCTGGCCGAGGAGGTCGAGGACGTCGACGGGCTGCGGACCATCGCCGACCGGCTGCTTTCGGTGCTCGACGAGCCCTTCCACGTCGGCGACCGGGAGATCACCCTCTCGGCCAGCGTGGGGGTCACCCTCGGCACCGACCTGGCCCCGGAGGCGCTGCTCCGCCAGGCGCACAGCGCGCTCGCCCGGGCCAAGGCCAACGGCGGACGCGGCCGGGTCGAGGTGCACGACGAGGCGCTCGGGGAGGGCTACGTCGACCAGCTCCAGCTGGAGACCGATCTGCGGCACGCGCTGGAGGCCGGTGAGCTGCGGCTGTTCTACCAACCGATCGTCGCCCTGTCCGACGAGCACCTGCTGGGCTACGAGGCGCTGATCCGCTGGCAGCACCCCACCCGCGGACTGCTCCCGCCGGGGGCCTTCCTGTCCGCGGCCGAGGACAACCGGCTCACCTCGCGGCTGGGCGCCTGGGTGCTGCACCAGGCCTGCTGGGACGCCGCCGGTTGGGACCCCGACCTGCGGGTGCACGTCAACATCTCCGCCCGGCACCTGGCCGAGCCCGGTTTCAGCGAGCTGGTCGCCGACGCGCTGGCCCAGTCCGGCCTGGCCGCGGCGCGGCTGGAGCTGGAGATCACCGAGTCCACGGCCCTGTTCGCCGCCGACGCCACGCTGCACGCGGTCGACCAGGTCACCGAGAGCGGCGTGACGCTGGCGCTCGACGACTTCGGCACGGGCTACTCGGCGATCACCGCGCTGCACCGGCTGCCGATCCACACGGTGAAGATCGACCGCTCCTTCGTCGCCGACGTGGTCACCCAGCCGGCCACCGCCGCCCTGGTGCAGGGGCTGCTGCAGCTGGGCCAGGGCATGGGCCTGCAGGTCATCGCCGAGGGCATCGAGGACGGCGACCAGGCCCGCTGGCTGCGCGAGCACGGCTGCGCGATGGCGCAGGGCTACGCCTTCGGGCGGCCGGCGCCGCTGCCGCCCCGCGAGCTGGGCGACCTGGCGGTGCCGCTGGACCTGATCGGCCTGGACGACCCCGCCGTGCTCCCGGACGGCGATGCCGACGGCGACGACGACCGGGACGGCGACGACCAGGACGGCCAGCACGGCCCGCCGACCCCGGCGACCGGCGAGATCGAGGCAGCCGTGGCCGACGGCGGGACGGGCGACGGCGTCGAGGGCGGCCCGGACGTAGAGGTGCACGCACCGGAGGCCGACGTCTACCCCGCCGTCCCGCAGCTGGACTCCTTCGCGGTGCTCGCCACCGACCCGCGCGACTTCGCCGAGCCCGAGGACCTGCCGGAGACCCCCGAGCCGCCGGCGGCCCGCGCGCCGCGCGCCGCGGAGCCGACGTCCGGGCCGATCGCCCAGCCCATCCCGCTGTTCGGGCGCGGGGACACCGGGACGGCGGAGCCGGCAGCCGCCGCACCAGCGGCGGACGGGTCCGACCAGTCCTTCGACCCGCACTCCTTCGCCCCGTCCAGCGCGCTGGCCGAGCTCAGCGCGCTGCTGGCCGCCAGCGGCCGGCCGGATGCGCTGCGGCTCCCCGAGCCCCGCGACTCCGCCGACAACGGTCAGTTCGCCGGCCACGGGCCGCGGTCCGAGCCGTTCCCCCGCCCGTCCGGTGGCCCGGCCACCGGTCCGGTCGGCCGGGAGCACCCCGAGCCCGGCGACCGCTGACCGTCCCGTGCAGTGCCCACCCGGGCACCGCACGGGCGTCCGGCCCGAGGCGCCTGCCCGATCCGCCTACCCGATCCGCCTACCCGATCCGCCTACCCGATCCGCGTGGTGCCGCCCAGCGGTGCCACCACCGGCCGCTTGGCGGTCCGGCCGTCGCCGGAGGAGCGCCCGGTCAGCCGGCGGCCGATCCAGGGCAGCACGAACCCACGCACCCAGGCCAGCTCCTGCGCCGCGACCTCGCGGACCGGTGCGGGCGGCGCCGGCTCCAGCGGGGTGCGCCAGTCGACGTCGTCGTCGGCCGCCGGCGCCCCGAGGGCCGCGGCGGCGGCCAGCGCGGTGCGCCGGTGCCCCTCGGCGGTCAGGTGGATCCGGTCACCGGGGTCCCACATCCGTGCGTCCTGCAGCCAGGTCGCGCCCCACTGATCCAGCACGACGGCGCCGTGCCGGGCGGCGATCGACCACAGGTGCGCGTTGAAGACGGCGACCCGGCCGCGGGTGCGCCGGAGGATCGGGGTCTTCCGGGGGTCGACGCCGGTGGCCAGCAGCACGTCGGCGCCGGCGTCCCGGAACGCGATCACGGCGGTCTCCAGGTCGGCGGCCAGCCGGTCGGGGTCGGCGCCGGGGCGCAGCAGGTCGTTGCCGCCGGCGACCAGGCTCACCAGGTCCGGCGCGGCCGCGAGCGCCACCGGCACCTGCTCGTCGAGCACCTGCGCCAGCAGCCGGCCGCGGATCGCGAGGTTGGCGTACTCGATCTCCCCGCCGGGGGCGGCCGCGGCCAGGTGCCCGGCGAGGCGGTCGGCCCAGCCGAGGAAGGTGTCGGGTGCGGCCTGGTCCGGGTCGCTGAGCCCCTCGGTGAAGGAGTCCCCCAGCGCGATGTAGCGCTGCCACGTCCGTCGGTCACTTCCCGGTTGCACGTGACCACTGCACCACATCCCCGCACGCCGCCCACCCGGCCCCCGGGGATCCCTTCGCCGGACGATCGT
Organism: Modestobacter sp. SYSU DS0904; assembly: GCF_054051115.1. Classification (NCBI taxonomy): domain Bacteria; kingdom Bacillati; phylum Actinomycetota; class Actinomycetes; order Geodermatophilales; family Geodermatophilaceae; genus Modestobacter; species Modestobacter sp. SYSU DS0904. The sequence goes on from NZ_JBJHAQ010000005.1 coordinate 177,316, forward strand.
GGTCCGCCCACCCGGGGTGGGCAGACCACGACCTCCCACGGACCAGGTGCCTGCGGCCGGCCACACGCCCGCAACACGCGGCGGCCAGGATGCTCGCATGCGCACCGACGTGGCCTGCCGGCTGACCGTCTCCTCCCCCGCCCCGGCGACCGCCCTGCTGCAGGTGGCGCTGGCCGCGCCGGCCGGTGAGCAGCTCACCGTGCTCTGCGACGGACGGCCGGTGGCGGCCGAGGAGATCGCCGTCCCCGGGGCGCGGGTGCACCGGCTGCAGCTGCCGGCCGGGGAGACGACGATCGCCTACACCGGGCACGTGACCGGGGACGGCCGGCCGCGGGTGGTGACCCCCGCGGAGTGGGCGGAGTTCGTCCGGCCCAGCCGCTACTGCCCGTCGGACCAGCTGGAGGGCTACGCCGGCACCGAGTTCGACCGGTCGCTGCCGCGCGCGGAGCTGGTCGCCGCGGTCGCCGCGTGGGTGCACGACCGGCTCGTCTACACCGCCGGGTCCAGCCGCCCGGTGGACACCGCCGTCGACACGCTGCTGCTCGGGCAGGGGGTGTGCCGCGACTACGCGCACCTCACCGTCACGCTGCTGCGTGCCCTGGAGGTGCCGGCCCGCCTGGTCGCCGTCTACGCCCCGGGCCTGTCGCCGATGGACTTCCACGCGGTGGTCGAGGCCGACGTCGACGGCGTGTGGCGGACCGTCGACGCGACCCGGCTGGCGCCGACGTCGGCGCTGGTGCGCATCTGCTCGGGCCGCGACGCCGCGGACACCGCCTTCCTGTCGCTGTTCGGCGGCCGGGCCACGCTGGGCGCGATGACGGTCACCGCCACCGTCGACGGCGACCTGCCCGCACCCAGCGAGGAGCCCTGGGCTCTGGCGTGATGGGCGCTCGCGTGGTGAAGGACCCCCTCGCCCCCACCACTCGCAAGCTCGCGGCGGGCCCCCGCGAGGGAGCCACGTCAGCTGGGTTCGGAGACCCCGCCCGGCTGACGGCGGCGCAGCTCGTCGGGCACCAGCTCGACCAGCTCCTCGGGCAGCAGCGGCAGGTCCAGCAGCGAGAGCCTGACCCGGCTGCGGTCGGCGCCGGCCCAGTCGTCCAGGCGCACCAGCAGCCCGGCCTCGGCGCGGGTGGACACCTGCAGCTCGTCGCCCGGTCCCAGCCGGCCGCGGACCAGCCCGTCGACCTCCAGCGCGGGCCGGCCGGCGGTGGCCGGCAGGGTCAGCTCGAGCAGCTCGTGCGGGCCCAGGACGACGGTGCGGTCGATGCCGTTCAGCGGCGCCGACGGCGTGACCAGCACCCCCTCCGCACCCGGGGACATCACCGGGCCGCCGGCGGCGTAGCTGTAGGCGGTGGAGCCCATCGGGGTGGCGATGATCAGCGCGTCGCTGCGGTAGTGCCCGTACCGGCGGCCGGCCACCGACAGCGTCGCGTCGACCATCCCCTCCCCCGGCACCCGGGCGAGCACGACGTCGTTGAAGGCGACGGTCTCCCAGCCCGGCCCGCGCACCACCAGGCAGCTGCGGGTCTCGATGGTCGACCGCCCCTCGGCCATCGCGGTGAGCGCGGCGTCGAGCTCGCGGCCCTCCACCTCGGTGAGGAAGCCCAGCCGCCCGAAGTTCACCCCCAGCACCGGCACCGGCCGGGCGACGACCAGCCGCATGGCGCCGAGCAGGGTGCCGTCCCCGCCGAGGGCGATGATCCCGTCGCAGGTGTCGGCGAGCTCGGCGACCGGCACCGGGGTGACCCCGGTCAGCCCGAGCCGGCTGACGTCCTCGGCCCCGCCGACCAGCTCGACGTCGTGGGTGGTGGTCCAGGCGGCCACCTGCGCGGCGGCACCGGAGCAGTCGCGGTGGGGGTGCAGGACCAGCCCGATGCGGCTGCCGTCGTGCACGCCTCAGCCCCGGAGGGTCTCGAGCAGGCGCAGCCAGATCTCGCTGATCGTGGGGTACGACGGGACGGCGTGCCACAGCCGGCTGATCGGCACCTCCCCGACCACCGCGATCGTCGCCGAGTGCAGCAGCTCCGCCACGCCCTCGCCGACGAAGGTCATCCCCAGCAGCACCTCGCGCTCGGTGTCCACCACCGCGATCGCCGTCCCGGAGTAGCCGTCGGCGAAGAGGGCCGCGCCGGCCACGCCGCCGATCGAGTACTCGACGACCCGGTGCGGCAGCCCGGCGTCGGCGGCCTGGGCGGCCGTCAGCCCGACCGCGGCGACCTGCGGGGAGGTGAAGACCACGCTGGGCGTGGCGCGGTGGTCGGCGGTGGCCACGAACGGCGACCAGTCGGCCAGCCCGACCTGCTCGCCGCGCGCCCGGGCGACGATCGCGTTGCCGGCCTGCCGGGCCTGGTACTTGCCCATGTGGGTCAGCTGGGCCCGCCCGTTGACGTCGCCCACGCCGTAGAGCCAGGGCAGGCCGGGGACCTGGAGGGAGTCGTCGACGTCCAGGTACTCCCCCGGTGCCAGCCCCACGGTGTCCACGCCCACGTCGTCGGTGTTCGCGGTGCGGCCGGCGGCGACCAGCACCTCGTCGCCGCGGAACTCCCCGGTCGAGCAGCTGAGCACCACCTCGTCGCCGTCGCGGCGGGCGGTGCGCACCTCGGTGTCCAGCCGGACGTCGACGCCCAGCTCGCGCATCGCGTCCGCGACCGCCTCGCCGGCCGCCGGCTCCAGGTGCGGCAGCACCCGGGGGCCGCGCTGGAGCAGCGTGACCTGCGAGCCCAGCTGCTGCCACGCGGTGGCCATCTCGCAGCCCACGTAGCCGCCACCGAGCACCAGCAGCCGGCGCGGCGCCTCCTTCGCGCTGGTGCCCTCGCGCGGGGTCCAGGGCCGGACGTCGGCCAGCCCGTCGACCGGTGGGACGGCGGCGCGCGACCCGGTGCAGACGGCGACCGCGTGCCGGGCGGTGAGCACCAGCTCGGCCCCGTCGTCGGTGGTCACCACCACCCGCTTCTCCCCCGCCAGCCGGGCGTGCCCGCGGACCAGCGCGATGCCCGCCCCGTCGACCCACTCGGCCTGGGAGCCGTCGTCCCAGTGGCTGGTGAAGTCGTCGCGCCGGGCGAGCGTGGCCGCGACGTCCTGCTCGCCGGTGACCGCGGCCGCGGCGCCGCGCACCGCGCGCGCCTGGCCGAGCGCCTCGCTGCCGCGCAGCAGGGCCTTGCTGGGCATGCACGCCCAGTAGGAGCACTCGCCACCGACCAGCTCGGACTCGACCAGCACCGCGGTCAGGCCGCCGCGGACGGCGATGTCGGCGACGTTCTCCCCGGTCGACCCGGCACCGAGGACGACGACGTCGTAGGACTGCTCTGCATCGGTCACCCGGCCATCCTCACCGTTGTGGTCGACTGGCCGCCATGCCGGTCGATGCGCAGCAGTTCGCCGCCGCCCTCCGCCAGTACGCCGCCGGGGTGGTCCTGCTGACGGTGCGCGACGACATCGACGACGTCGGGACGACGGTCACCTCGCTGATGAGCGTCTCCGCCGACCCGCCGCTGGTGGCGATCGGCCTGGCCGCCGACGGCTACCCGGCCGAGGTGCTGCAGTCGGTCGGCTCCGCCGCGGTGAACGTGCTGGCGGCGCCGCAGGCGATCCTGGCCAGCCGGTTCGCCTCGGCCGGGCGGCCCAGCGCGCGGCACCTGCTGGAGTCGGTGCCCTGGCACCGGGCGCCGGTCAGCGACGCGATCGTGCTCGACGGCGCCCTGACGGCGCTGGACTGCCGGGTGCACTCGGTGGTCGAGGCCGGCAGTCACGTCGTCGTCCTGCTCGCGGTGGAGGGGGTGCCGGTGCTCGCCGACGGCGACCCGCTGGTGCGGCTGCGCGGCCGCTGGACCGACGGCGCCGGGCGGCTCGCCGGCCGCGGCTGAGCCCGGCTGTCACATGCGGGGCATCGGCGGTGCTCCAGGGGTGTGGACGTCGTCGGGCACGGTCAGGTGGCACCGGTCTCCGCGGTGCGCACCGCGCGGAGGACCACCACTCGCGGGAGCACCGCGGTGAGCAGCGCCCGCGGGACGGTGCACCCCGATCTCGAGCAGGTCTTCCGCGCCGACTACCCGCGGGTGGTCGCGGTGGCCGCCCGCGTCCTGGGTTCGCGCGACCAGGCCGAGGACGTCGCCCAGGAGGTGTTCCTGGCGTTCAGCCGGTCCGCGGTGCCCGCCGCGGAGGCGTCGGGGTGGCTGTCGGTCGCCGCGGCGCACACCGCGCTGAACCTGATCCGGTCCGGCCGCCGCCGGACGGCCCGGGAGGCGACCGTCGCCGACCGGGACGTGGCGGCCCCGGACGTCGCCGACACCGTGGTCGCCCGCGACGACCACCGCCGGGTGCGCGCGGCCCTCGCCCGGCTGCCCCGCACCCAGGCGCTCGCCCTCGTGCTGCGGCACAGCGGCCTCAGCTACGCCGAGGTCGCCGCGGCCCTCGACCTCTCCCCCGGCAGCGTCGGCACCACCGTCCGGCGCGCCGAGTCCGCCCTGCGCAAGGAGTTGACCCCTCATGCGGATCCGACCTGAGACCCACCCGGCCGACGGCACGCTGCGCCGGCTGCTCGACGAGCCCGCCGGCGTCCCCGACGCCGACCGCGCCCACGTCGCCGGCTGCCCGGCCTGCCTGCAGCGGCTCACCGCCGTCGAGGCCGACGCCACGGCCGCCGCGTCGGCCATGGCGACCGCCGGCACCGCCCCGGACGTCGACCACGCCTGGCTGCGACTGCAGGCCGCGACCCGGCCGGCGCCGGACCCCGCCACCACCGCCCGCGGCGCCGCGCCGGCCCGCAGCTGGCGGAACCGGTTGCGCAGCCCCGTGGTCGCCGCGTTCGGCGTCGTCCTGGTCGTCGGCGGTGCGGGCGCCGCGGCCGCCGGCGACTGGGTGCAGGTGTTCCGCACCGAGGAGATCGCCCCGGTCGCGGTCACCGAGGCCGACCTGGTCGCGCTGCCCGACCTGTCGGCCTACGGCACCCTGCAGGCGGTCGCCGAGCCGGGGATGCACGAGGTCGCCGACGCCGCGGCCGCCGAGGAGGCCACCGGCCTGACGGTGCCGCGGGTCGACGAGCTGCCGCGCGGCGTCGTCGGCGAGCCGACCTACACCGTCGGTGACCAGCTGGTCGCCGAGTTCACCTTCTCCACCGACCAGGCCGCGCAGGCGGCGGCCGCGGCCGGCGAGGAGCTGCCGCCGGTGCCCGCGGGGCTGGACGGCAGCACGTTCCGGCTGACCGCCGGCCCGGGGATCGCGGCGGTCTGGTCGGAGGCCCGGGGGCTGCCCGCCCTCGCGGTCGGCCGGGTCACCGCCCCGACGGCGGAGTCCAGCGGCGTCCCCTTCGACGTGGCCCGCGACTACCTGCTGTCGCTGCCCGGGCTGCCGGACTCCCTCTCCGACCAGCTGCGCACCTTCACCGGCGACGGCACGACGCTGCCGCTGCCGGTGCCGGCCGAGCTGGCGACGACCTCCACCACCGAGGTCGACGGCGAGCGGGCGACCCTGCTGGCCTCCCGTGACGGCCTGCTGCACGGCGTGGTCTGGGTCGCCGACGGCGTGGTCACCGGGGTGGCCGGGACGATCAGCGAGGACGAGGTGCTCGACGTCGCCCGGGGCCTGCGCTGAGCACGCCCGGGGGCGGCCTGGCCGCGCCGGACGACCTGGCCGCCGCCGAGCGGCTGGTGGCCGGCCTGCCGCCGTCGGCGGCGGTCTGGTGCTCCGGACTGCGCAAGCGGTACGCCAAGCGCACCGCGGTCGACGGGGTCTCCTTCACCGTCGGCCGCGGTGAGGTGCTCGGTCTGCTGGGGCCCAACGGCGCCGGCAAGACCAGCGTGATCAAGATGCTGCTCGGCCTGGTCCGGCCCGATGCGGGCGAGGTCACGCTGCTCGGCCGCCCGGGCCGCGACCCGCAGGCCCGGGCCGCCGTGGGCTACCTGCCCGAACTCTTCCGGTACCAGCCCTGGCTGACCCCGACCGAGGTGCTCGCGCTGCACGTGCGGCTGGCCGGGGTCCGGGTGCCGGACGCCGAGCGCCGCGAGTGCCTGGCTCTGGTCGGCCTGGCCGACCGGGCCGGCGACCGGGTGGGCGGGTTCTCCAAGGGCATGCAGCAGCGGCTGGGCCTGGCCGTGGCGCTGGTGGCCCGCCCGGAGCTGGTGGTCCTCGACGAGCCCACCAGCGCGCTGGACCCGGTCGGCCGGGTCGACGTCCGGGACCTGGTCCTGGACCTGAGGTCCCGCGGGGTGGCGGTGCTGCTCAACTCGCACCTCATCGGTGAGGTCGAGCGGGTCTGCGACCGGGTGGTGGTGCTCAACCACGGCCGGGTCGCCGCCGCCGGCACCCTGGCCGAGCTGCTCGGTCAGCGGGAGCTGCGGCTGCACCTGGACGGCCTCACCCCCGCCGCCGAGGCCCGGCTGGCCGCGCTCGGCCGGGTCGCCCGGGAGGGCGAGTGGCTGACCGTCACCCTGCCGGCCGACGACGACGGGACCGCGGTGCCGGACCTGATCGCCGACCTGGTGGCCCTGCGGGCCCGGGTGCACGCGGTCGAGCCGGTGCGGATCAGCCTGGAGGAACGGCTGCTGGGCATCCTGCGCGAGGAGGACCGACCGTGATCGTGCTGACCCTGGCCGGGCTGACGCTGCGCGAGGCGTCCCGGCGCAAGGTGCTGCGGGCGGTCGTCCTGCTCACCGTCGCGCTGCTGGTGCTCAGTGGCTGGGGCTTCTCCCGGCTGGACGCCGAGCTGGGCACGCTCACCAGCGGCGAGGCCCGGCTGATCTCCTCCCAGCTGCTCAACCTGGTGATGTTCGGCTTCAGCCTGATCGCCGCGCTCGGCACGTCCTTCCTCGCCGGACCGTCGCTGGCCGGGGAGGTCGAGTCCGGTACCGCGCTGGCGGTGCTGGCCCGCCCGGTGCGCCGCTGGCAGGTGCTGCTGGGCAAGTGGCTGGGCCTGGTCGCCTTCGGCGCCGGGTTCGTGGTGCTCGCCGGGCTGGCGCAGTTCGTCGTCGTCCAGCTGACCGTCGGCTACTGGCCGCCGCAGCCGGTCGTCGGGCTGCTGCTGCTCGCCCTGCAGACCACCGTGCTGCTCACCCTGGTGCTGCTGCTGGCCACCGCGATCTCCCCGATGGCCTCGGGCATCGTCGCGGTGGGCCTGTTCGGCTCCACCTGGGTGGCCGGCGTGGTCGGCGGGGTGGGCGAGGCGATCGGCAACGACGGCGTCGCCCGGGTCGGCAGCGTCTCGCGGATGCTGCTGCCCACCGACGGGCTGTGGCGGGGCGCGATGTACGCCTTCCAGGACCCGACGGCGCTGCGCGTGTTCGGCGAGGTGGGCTTCCCGTTCCTCGGCCAGGCCCCGCTGACCGCCACCTACCTGGGCTGGGTGGCCGTGTGGGTGCTGCTGGTGGGCGGGCTGGCCGTGCTGTCCTTCCGCCGCCGCGACGTCTGACCCCCCGTCTCGCCCGAGTGGCCACTTCGGCGCGACCGCTCTCTCGCCAAAGTGGCCACTTTGGCGAGATGAGCGCCGAAGTGGCCACTTCGGCGCGGTCGGGTGGCCGGGGCGGACGCGGGCACGCGCCCGTCACACCGCGGGGTTAGCGTCGTCGCTGATGAGCACCGCCCTGCCCACGCCGTCCGAGTCCGCCGTCCGCCGTGCGCTGACCCGGGCCGAGCGCGGCGTCACCCTGGACGCCACCGAGGCCGAGACCCTGCTGCACGCCCGCGGGCTCGGCGAGGGCGAGCCGCTGGACCGGCTGCTCACCGCCGCCGGGCGGGTGCGCGACGCCGGGCTGGCCTCGGCCGGGCGCCCGGGGGTGGTCACCTACAGCCGCAAGGTGTTCATCCCGCTCACCCACCTGTGCCGCGACCGCTGCCACTACTGCACGTTCGTCACCACCCCGGGGCAGCTGCGCGCCGAGGGGAAGGCGCCGTTCCTCTCCCCCGACGAGGTGCTCGACATCGCCCGGGCCGGGGCGGCGCTGGGCTGCAAGGAGGCGCTGTTCACCCTCGGCGACCGCCCGGAGGAGCGCTGGCCGGTGGCCGCCGAGTGGCTGGAGGCGCACGGCTTCGACTCCACGCTGGGCTACCTGCGCGCGATGGCGATCCGGGTGCTGGAGGAGACCGGCCTGCTCCCCCACCTCAACCCCGGCGTGCTGAGCTGGGAGGAGATCCAGCGGCTCAAGCCGGTCGCCGCGTCGATGGGGATGATGCTGGAGACGACCGCCACCCGGCTCTGGTCGGAGCGGGGCGGCCCGCACTTCGGCAGCCCCGACAAGGAGCCCGCCGTCCGGCTCCGCGTGCTCGAGGACGCCGGCCGCTCCGCGGTCCCGTTCACCACCGGGGTGCTGCTGGGCATCGGCGAGGACCACGCCGAGCGGGTCGACGCGATGCTGCAGATCCGCGCCTCCGCACGCCGCCACCAGCACGTGCAGGAGGTGATCGTGCAGAACTTCCGGGCCAAGCCGCGCACCGCGATGGCCGCGCACGACGACCTCGGCCTGCAGGAGTACGTCGCCGCCGTCGCCGTGACCCGGCTGCTGCTCGGGCCCGCCGCCCGCGTGCAGGCGCCGCCGAACCTGAGCGACTCGACCGAGCTCGGGCTGCTGCTGCGCGCCGGCGTCGACGACTGGGGCGGGGTCTCCCCGCTGACGCCCGACCACGTCAACCCCGAGCGGCCCTGGCCGAACATCGACAAGCTCGCCGAGCTGACCGCCGACGCCGGGTTCACCCTGCGCGAGCGGCTGGCCGCGCAGCCGGGCTACGTGCTGCAGCCCGAGCCCTGGCTGGACCCGCGGGTGCGCCCGCACGTCGCCGCGCTCGCCGGCCCCGACGGGCTGGCCGTCGAGGGGCGCGTCCCGGCGGGTCTGCCGTGGCAGGAGCCGGACGAGGCCTGGGCGGCGTCGGGCCGGGTCGACCTGCACGTCGAGGTCGACACCGTCGGGCGCACCGGTGACCGGCGCAGCGACTTCGACGCCGTCTACGGCGACTGGGCCGAGCTGCGCGAGGCGACCGTCGCCGCCCGCGACGGCTCCTCCACCGCACTGACCGCCGGCGACCCGGAGGTTCGTGCCGCACTGCGGCACGCCGAGGCCGACCCGGCCGGGCTCTCCGATGCCGAGTACCTGGCGCTGCTGGGGGCCGACGGGGAGGACCTGGAAGCCCTCGCGGCGCTGGCCGACGGCTACCGCCGGCAGGTCAACGGCGACGACGTCACCTACGTGGTGAACCGGAACATCAACTTCACCAACGTCTGCTACACCGGCTGCCGGTTCTGCGCGTTCGCCCAGCGGCGCACCGACGCCGACGCGTTCACCCTGTCGATGCGGCAGGTCGGTGACCGGGTCGACGAGGCCTGGGCCGGCGGGGCGACCGAGATCTGCATGCAGGGCGGCATCCACCCCGACCTGCCCGGCACCGCCTACTTCGACCTGGCGCGTGAGGTGAAGTCCCGCCGTCCCGACATCCACCTGCACGCCTTCTCCCCGATGGAGGTGGTCAACGGCGCGGCGCGCACCGGGCTGTCGTTCCGCGACTTCCTCACCGCGGCGCGCGAGGCGGGCGTGGACAGCCTGCCGGGCACGGCGGCGGAGATCCTGGACGACGACGTCCGCTGGGTGCTGACCAAGGGCAAGCTGCCCGCGGCGACCTGGCTGGAGATCGTCCGCACCGCGCACCAGGTGGGCCTGCCGACGACGTCGACGATGATGTACGGCCACGTCGACACCCCGGCGCACTGGGTCGCGCACCTGCGCACGCTCGCCGCGCTGCAGGACGAGACCGGCGGCTTCCGGGAGTTCGTGCTGCTCCCGTTCGTGCACCACAACGCGCCGATCTACCTGGCCGGGGTGGCCCGCCCGGGCCCGACGAACCGGGAGAACCGGGCGGTGCACGCCGTCGCCCGGCTGCTGCTGCACGGGCGGATCGACAACATCCAGACCTCGTGGGTGAAGCTCGGCGACACCGGCACCCAGACGATGCTCGACGGCGGCGCCAACGACCTGGGCGGCACGCTGATGGAGGAGACGATCAGCCGGATGGCCGGCTCGGGCAACGGGTCGCTGAAGACCATCGCGGAGCTGGAGGCGATGGCCGCCGCGATCGGCCGGCCCGCCCGGCAGCGCACCACCGAGTACGGCACGCCCTCGGCCGAGCGGATCGCGACCGCCCGGTCCGCGGAGGGCCGCCAGGCGCTCACCCTCAAGCTCGTCTGAGCGGGAGGGCGAGCGCCTGACCTCCCCAGCCCGGGGAGCCCGTCAGAGGCGCAGGGCCATCCCGATCGAGGAGGGAGCGGTCTCGGTGAATCCGTGCCGGGCGTAGAGCCGGCGGCCGGGTGCATCGGCGAGCAGGTTGACGAAGGACCCCGCCGGCGCGACTGCGCGGATCCGGTCGAGCAGTCGGGTGAGCACGGCGTCGCCCAGCCCGCGCCGCTGGTGGTCGGGCAGCACCCCCATGTCGACGACGTGGAAGTACCAGCCACCGTCGCCGATCACCCGGCCCATCGCCACCGTCGTCCCCGCGTGCACGACCGAGACCGCCGCCCAGCTGCCCGGCAGCGCCGCGACCGCCTGCTCCGCGTTCTTCGGTGAGAGCCCGGTCCGCTCGCGCAGGGCCAGGTAGTCCGGGACGGACGGCGGGTCGTCGCGCAGCTGGTAGCCCTCGGGGATCACCCGCCGATCATGCCCGCCGGCCCGAGGTCAGGCGGTCCAGCGGAACGGCGTCCGGCGGGTACCGAGGTCGAGGGCGTGCGCACCGAGCCCCCGCGGTCCGGCCGTCCTCCCGCACCGAGGACCGTCCGCCCGGACCACCCCTGCTGCAGGGGGACGGGGTCGGACCAGATGACCTGGTCCGACCCCGTCCCGTCAGCGGCGTCCCGGGTCAGGTACGGCTGCCGCCACCGATCATCGGGTCGTCCCCGGTGTCGCGGCCGGCCTCCGTGGCGCCTTCGCCCCCGGTGGTGCGGTTCTCCGCGTCGGACTCCTCGGTCACCACGTCGCCCCGCACCTCGCCCAGCGGCGGCTGGTCGACGACGGTGACCGGCTGCGAGGGGGTGGCCGGCGGCGGGCTGGCCGGCGGCGGGCTGGCCGGCGGCGCGGCGGGGACCTGCTCCGGCTGCTCGCTCTCCGAGCCGCTCTTCGACCCGGCCACGGCCGCGCCCGCAGCCGCGACCCCGGCCAGCGCTGCCGCCCCGGCGGCGACACCCTTCGCCGACACCCCGGCCTTCCCGCTGTCCCCGCGGGAGGAGGCGGCGTCCTCGACGCCGGGGGTGCCGACGTCGATACCGTGGCGGATCTCGCCGCGCCACGCACCGCTCGCGTAGCCCTCGTCCTCGATGAGCTCCTTGAACTTCTTCAGGTCCGACTTCGCCTGCCGGCCCACGATGCCGAGCTTGTCCCCGGCCTGCTCGACCAGGCCCTCGGGCTCGTACTCCAGGGTCAGGTGCACGATCGTCGACGCGAGCCCGGCAGGCTCGAACCGGACGGCGCCGGCGTTGGTCGCACCGCCGGTGGCGGCCCAGGCGATCTTCTCGTCCGGGATCTGCTCGACGATCGCGGCATCCCACTCCCGCTTCACCCCGGCGATCTCCGCCACCCAGTGCAGCCGCTGGTCACCGCGCTGCTGCACCTCCTTCACCCCGCTCATGAAGTGCGGGAAGTCCTCGAACTGGGTCCACTGGTCGTACGCGATCCGTACCGGGACATCGACCTGGATCGACTCCTCGACCTTGGTGCTCATCGTCGGTTCCTCCCTCGTCGCAGACACTGACTGCTTCGCGCCCTACCCCCGTCGCGCCCCTGCTGCACGTCCCGCTGACCCGAGTTCTCACCCCGCCGGCCGCCGCGACGGGTCTGCCGACGGACCACCCGGCGCCACGGCCGCGCGGATGCGCCCCTCGTTGCAGGCCGTCCGCAGGGCCGCGATCGACCCGCGCTGCGCCGATGGGGACGGGGTTAGCGTGGCGGGCGTGACCGAGCCGCAGCGTCCGCCGTCCGACCTCGACCAGCTCGCCCACCGGTTCGTCGACGCCTACGCCGCCGACCAGCCGACCCAGGCGACGTACATGGGCGTCGCCGGTCACGACGACCGCTGGCCCGACCTCACCCCCGACGGCCGGGCGGCCACCGCGGAGCTGCTGCGCCGCACGTTGGCCGAGGTCGAGCGCACCGAGCCCGTCGACCGCCGCGACGACGTCGCGCGCGGTGCGATGGTCGAGCGGGTCGGCGCCGAGCTCGCCCTGCACGAGGCCGGCTGGAGCCAGGCCGCGCTGAACACCATCGGCAGCCCGCTGCAGGACTTCCGGTCGACCTTCGACCTGATGCCCACCGACACCGAGGACGACTGGGCCACCATCGCCCGCCGGCTCACCGCCCTGCCCGACGCGCTGGCCGGCTACACCGCCGGGCTCACCGAGGCGGCGGGTTCGGGTCGGGTCTCCGCCGCCCGCCAGGTCCGGCTGGCCGCCGGCATCGCCCGTCGCTGGGCCGGGGCGGCCGGGCAGCCCAGCTTCTTCACCGAGTTCACCGGTCGGGCCCCGGCCGGCGGCGCGCTGCGTGCCGACCTGGAGCGGGCGGCCGGGGACGTCGACGCCGCGCTGGTGTCCTTCGCCGACACGATCGAGCGCGAGCTGCTCCCGCACGCCCCCGAGGCCGACGCCGTGGGCCGCGAGCGGTACGCGCTGGAGTCGCGGCTGTTCACCGGCATGGACCTCGACCTCGAGGAGACCTACGCCTGGGGCTGGGCGGAGCTCGCCCGGGTCGTCGCGGAGAAGGCCGCGGTCGCCGAGCAGATCGCGCCCGGGCAGGGCATCCCCGGCGCGATGGCCGCGCTCGACGCCGACCCGGCCCGCCAGGTGCGCGGTCACGACGCGCTGCAGGCGTGGCTGCAGGAGACCGCCGACCGGGCGATCGCCGCGCTCGACGGCGTGCACTTCGACATCCCCGACCCGGTGAAGCGGATCGAGGGACGGCTCACCCCCGCCTCCGGCGAGGGCGTCTACTACACCGGCCCCACCGAGGACTTCTCCCGACCGGGCCGGATGTGGTGGTCCCTGCCCGAGGGCGTCACCGGCATGACGACGTGGCGGGAGACGACGACGGTCTTCCACGAGGGCGTGCCCGGGCACCACCTGCAGATCGGGCAGAACGTCTACAACGCCGGCCTGCTCAACCGCTGGCAGCGGCTGATGGCCTGGTGCTCGGGGCACGGCGAGGGATGGGCGCTGTACGCCGAGCGGCTGATGGGCGAGCTCGGCTTCCTCGACGACCCGGGCGACCGGCTGGGCATGCTCGACGCCCAGGAGCTGCGGGCGGCCCGGGTGGTGCTCGACATCGGCGTCCACCTGGACCTGCCGATCCCGCCCGGCCGGGCGGCCGGCGACCGCTGGACCTACGACGTCGCGCTGGCCTTCCTGCGCACGCACGTGGCCTTCCCGGACGCGATGCGGGTCGACGAGCTGCACCGGTACCTGGGCTGGCCCGGGCAGGCGCCGTCCTACAAGGTCGGCGAGCGAGTGTGGCTGACCTGCCGAGAGCAGGCCGAGGCGCGCAGCGGGGCCGACTTCGACCTCAAGGCCTGGCACCGGGCCGCACTGGACCTGGGCCCGCTCGGCCTGGGCCCGCTGGCCGCGGAGCTCGCCCGGATGTGACCACCGCCGGGTCGGCCCGGCCGGTGCCTCCCGACGCAGCCGCCACGCGGCACCAGCCGCGTCCCCACCTGCCCACGGCGCGCACACCGCAGCGCCCCGGTGCAGGTGATGATCACGACTGCCGAGGAAGGGCGACGGACGGCGCGCCTCGGCGGGTCTGGACGAACGCCCCCGGGACCGTCCAGATCGGCCCCCGTTCCCGGCTTCCTGATCTGGACGAAGCTCTGCACCCCCGTGGGCAAGACCTGCCGTGGACCCCGGCGTGTCGGTCGGTCCGGCGGACACGACTGCGGCGCTCGTGGCCGGTGTGACGAGTGGGGCCGGGCGTCACACGGACGACATTTGACCGGTTGTGAAGGACAGCCGTGTAATTCACTCCGTTGTCACAGGTCGTGACAAACCGGCGACCGCGAGTACGCGCAGCCGGAGCGAGACGCAGGGGGACGATCGTGATGGCTGAGGTTTCGTGGATGAGCGAGTACCGGAGTGCAGCGGCGGCGGCAGCGCCCGTCGACTGGGCCGGGCAGGACGTCCTGGGCCTGGCCACCGTGCACGACGGCGGCTTCCCCGGGTTCGACGCCGAGGAGCAGGGCTGGCAGGAGAACGCCCTCTGCGCCGAGACCGACCCCGAGGCCTTCTTCCCGGAGAAGGGCGGCTCCACCCGCGAGGCCAAGAAGATCTGCACCGGCTGCGACGTCCGCGCCGAGTGCCTGGAGTACGCGCTCTCCAACGACGAGCGCTTCGGCATCTGGGGCGGCCTGTCCGAGCGTGAGCGCCGCCGGCTGCGTCGCCGCGCCAGCTGAAGGAAGGACCCTCCTGCCCCCCACTCGCACGCTCGTGGCGGGCCCCTGCAGGAGGGCCGATGACCGTCGATGGTGAGACCGGCAGCCTGCGGGTAGCAGGGGATCGTGCGAGCGATCACCTACACCCAGCCCGGCGGTCCCGACGTGCTCCAGCTCGTCGACCGCACCACCCCTGAGCCCGGACCCGGCGAGGTGCTGGTCCGCCTGGCGTTCTCCGGGGTGAACCCCACCGACTGGAAGTCCCGCAGCAGCGCACAGCCCGGCCCCGAGGGGCAGGTCCCGAACCAGGACGGCGCCGGCACGATCGAGGCCGTCGGCCAGGGCGTCGACCCGGTGCTGGTGGGCGAGCGCGTCTGGATCTGGGAAGCCGCCTGGCAGCGGCCGCACGGCACGGCGGCGGAGTACACCGTCGTCCCCGCGCGCCAGACCGTCCTGCTGGGCGCCGACCCCGCCTTCGAGCTCGGCGCGAGCCTGGGCATCCCGTTCCTGACCGCCCACCGCTGCCTCACCGTGGCCGAGTCGCTGCCCGACCGGCTGGCCCCCGGGTCGCTGAACGGCCGCACCGTGCTGGTGCAGGGTGGCGCGGGCGCCGTGGGCAACGCGGCGATCCAGCTGGCCCGCTGGGCCGAGGCCACCGTGATCGCCACGGTCAGCTCCCCGCGGAAGGCCCAGCTGGCGGCCGCCGCGGGCGCCAGCCACGTCATCGACTACAAGCAGCAGGACGTCGTCGCCGAGGTGCGCAAGATCGTGCCGCAGGGTGTCGACGCGATCGTCGAGGTCTCCGCCGCGCAGAACGCCGCCACCGACGCGCAGGTGATCGGCATGCACGGCTCGGTCGCCATGTACGCCGACGACGGCGGCGCCGAGGTGACGATCCCGGTCCGCGCTCAGATGGGGCCCAACGCCCGCTGGCAGTTCGTGCTCGTCTACACCGAGCCCACCCGCGCGAAGGACGCCGCGGTGGAGGACGTCAACGCCGCGGTGCTCGACGGGGCGGTCCGGGTCGGGGACGACGCCGGTCTCCCACTGCACGTCTACCCGCTCGCCGAGACGGCGGCCGCGCACCAGGCGGTGCAGGACGGCGCCGTCGGCAAGGTGCTCGTCGACGTCACCGCCTAGGCGGAGGACCCCAGCCGGCGGGGGCGCGGGCGCTGCTGGGCGAGCCGGGCGTCGAGCAGCGCGCGGGCACTGGTGGCGAGGACGAGGTGCTCGTGGGAGGTCGGATCGTCGACGGGGCGCCCCAGGAGCGCTTCGATCCGGGCCAGCCGCTGGTAGAGCGACTGCCGCTGCACGTGCAGCGCCTCGGCGGTCCGGGTCTTGCTGCCGCCGTGCCGCAGGTGGACGGCCAGGGTCTCCACCAGGCCGCTGCCGTGTGCGGCGTCCCAGGTGAGCAGCGGCGCCAGCGCGTCGTCCACCAGCAGGGTCAGCGACCGGTCGTCCAGCCGGCCGAGCAGCCGGAACAGGGCCAGGTCGCGCGTCACCGCGGTGCCCCGGCCCAGCAGCGTGGCCACCGGCAGGGCGTCGTGCGCCTCGCGCAGCGACCGGCCCGCGTCGGCGACCGGCACCACCGGGCCGACGGTGGTGACCGCCCCGGCGGAGGGCAGGGCGTTCGCGAGCCACCCCGCCGGGTCGGGGCGGTCCGGGGCCACCGGGACCGCGACGAGCCCGACGGCCTCACCGCGGACCCGGTCGGCGAGCAGTTCCAGGTCGTGGGTCAGCGCCACGTGCGCCCAGGTGGCCAGCACCTGCCGGGGATCGGGCGCGGACGCGGCGATGCCGAGCACCCGCGCGTCCGGCGAGGGGTGGAAGCGAGCCAGCCCGGCACGGACCAGCAGTTCGCGCACCCCGGGGACCGCGTCGGCGAGCAGGTCGGCGAGCAGCGGCGCCGCCAGGTCCCCCGGTGAGCCGGTGCCCGACTGCCCGACCGCCACCGCCGCCACGCTCGCCAGCCGGGCGGCCAGCACGCGCAGCCCGGGCAGGTCCGTGCCGGGCCCGGGCCCCAGGAGCACCGACCCCCAGTCGACGTCCCAGATGCGGACCGGCGAGCTCGCCGCGGGCCGGCGGAGCAGCCGTTCGGTGGCCCGCTGGTCCCGCACCCCCGCGGCCGCGACCACCTGGCCCGACCGGGTGACCAGCGCGGCCGGGCCACCGGTCGCGGCGGCCGCGCAGCCGACCACCGCCGGGGTCCCGCCACCGGCGGCGAGCTCCGCGTGCACCTGGTGCACCACCTGGTCGGCCATCCGCAGCCGCGGCGCGTCGGCGTGCAGGATCGCCCCGTTGGCCTCCTCGGAGATGCGGATGAAGGGGACGACCTGGCGCAGCAGGTACAGCGGCAGCCCCTGCCGAGTGGCCTCGTCGAGGATCTCGCCCGGGAGGTCGGGCAACGACCGGCCCAGCTCCATGGCCACCGCCGTCACCCGTTGTGCGGCCAGCTCGCGCACCCAGTGCCGCCGGGCGCCGGCGTCCACCCCGGCCAGGCCGAGGCCGGTGGTGAGCAGCAGGTCCCCGGCCGAGAGCAGCGGGCCGATCTCGTAGATCTCGCTGGAGTGCACCCAGCGGACGGCCGCGCCCAGCTGGGCGGGCGGGACGGCGACCTCCGGCCTGGCCTGCCGGACCGACGGCAGGAGCAGGAACTCGGCCAGGGTCAGGGCCACGCGCGCCTCCTCGGCTGACAGATCGTCAAGGACCTGGGCGATGATCCCTGACGGGCTGCTGATTGCCCATCCGTCCGGGCTCGGCGACGCTCGTGCCGAGCCCGCCGCCGTGCGGTGCCGGCACCACGAGGAGGACCACGCAGATGACCCCCAGGCAGCACGAGCAGGACCAGGACCGCGCCTGGCTGGCGGTGGCACTCGCGGAGGCCCGGGCCGGGCTGGCCAGCGGCGGAGTGCCGATCGGGGCGGCGCTGATCGGCCCGGACGGCGAGGTGTGGGGCCGCGGCCACAACCGACGGGTGCAGGACGGCGACCCGTCCGTGCACGCGGAGACGGCGGCGTTCCGGGCGGCCGGCCGCCGGCCCTCCTACCGCGGCGCCACGATGGTGACCACGCTGTCCCCTTGCTGGTACTGCAGCGGGCTGGTGCGCCAGTTCGGCATCACCCGACTCGTCGTCGGTGAGGCGCGCACCTTCTCCGGTGGGCACGACTGGCTCGCCGAGCACGGCGTGGAGGTCGTCGTCCTCGACGACCCCGAGTGCGTCGACCTGATGACCGCCTTCATCGCCGCCGAGCCCGCGTTGTGGAACGAGGACATCGGCGAGGACGGCGTGCCGGCCGCCGGGGCGGAGACGGCCCGATGAGCGCCAGCACCAGCCGCCGGGCGGAGACCCCGGCCGGCGCCGTCGACCCGGACTACCCGATCGACCCGGTGCCCGCGTCCGCGCGCCGGTCGTTGTTCTCGCTGTCCATCGTGCTGCTCGGGTTCACCTTCTTCACCCCGACGATGCTGGCCGGCGCGCAGATCGGGGCGGCCTTCCCGGCCACCAGCCTGATCTGGGTGCTGCTGCTGGGCAGCGCCGTCCTGGGGATCTACGTCGGTGCGATCGGCGGCATCGGCGCCCGCACCGGGCTGACCACGGTGATGATGTGCCGCTACACGCTCGGCACGCGGGGGGCCAAGCTCGCCTCGCTGCTGCTCGGCGGCACCCAGGTCGGCTGGTACGGCGTCACCGTCGCCACGCTCGCCCAGCTCACCGCGAGCGCCCTGGGCTGGGAGGGCCGCGGGCCGGAGGTCGCGCTGATGCTGGTCGGCGGCGCGGTGATGGGCGCGACGGCGTACTTCGGCTACAAGGGGATGTACGCCCTGTCGCTGGTCTCGGTCCCGCTGCTGCTGGCGCTCGCCGGGTGGGTCACCTGGCGGTCGCTGGAGGAGGTGGGTGGCTGGAGCGGGCTGACGGCGATCGTGCCCAGCGAGTCGATGACCGTGGCGGTCGCGGTGACGATCATCGTCGGCACCTTCGCCTCCGGGGGCACCCAGGCCCCGAACTGGACCCGCTTCGCCCGCACTCCGACGGCGGGCTTCTGGGCCTGCCTGGTGGCCTTCCTCATCGGCGAACTGCTGATGCTCGGCTTCGGGGCGATCGGCGCCGTGGCGTTCGGCGAGGGCGACTTCGTGCTGGTGCTCTACCAGCTCGGGCTGGTCGGGTGGGGGCTGGTCTTCCTGGTGGCGAACCTCTGGACGACCAACGACAACACGGCCTACAACTTCGGCGTCGCCGGCGCCGAGATCGCCGACTCGCGGTCGAAGAAGCCGTTCGTGGTGGGCGGCGTCGTGCTGGGCACGCTGCTGGCCGTCACCGGCATCTACGACAACCTGATCGACTACCTGGTCTGGCTGGGCATCCTCATCCCCCCGCTCGGCGGCGTGGTGATCGGCGACTTCCTGGCCCGGTGGCGGAGCGGGATGTCCGGCGGGACCGCGCTGCTGCCGAGCATCGAGTGGCGCAACATCGGCGTCTACGTGGTGGCCTCGCTCGCCGCGTGGGCGAGCAACGAGGCCGGCTGGGGCGTCCCCCCGGTGATCGGCGTCGTGGTGGCGGTGGCCGGGGTGCTCCTCGTGCAGCACGGCCGGAGCCCGGCCGCCGTCGGCTGAGCCGGGAAAGACGACAGCGGGGGTGGGGACCACGGTCCCCACCCCCGCTGCGTCCAGCGGCCGGCCCGGTGCCGAGCCGGCCGCCGCGGGTCAGCGGGCCACGGTGAAGGCCACGCTCACCGGGTCGGCCGTGCGGCCACCCAGCGACTGCTGGGCGACCAGCTCGTGGGTGCCCGGCTGCAGCGTCCCCATCGCCGCCCGCCAGGTGCCGTCCTTGCCGACGACGACCGTGCGGGTGATGCCGGCCTTCACCGTGACGGTGGCGCCGGGGGTGCCGGTGGCGGTGGCGGTGACCGCCGGGTGCAGCGTCGACTCGGCCGCCGGCGAGGTGACCGTGAGGCCCTCGATGTCGGCCCGGGCGGTCAGCCACTGGTCCTGGCCGATCGGGTGGTCGACCACGCGGGTCTCACCGATGCAGCCGTTCCAGCCGTTGGTGGCCTTGTCGTCGACCCAGTCCGACCCGAAGATCCACGGCATCGCGCCGTCCAGCCCGTGGCCCACGGTGTCCGAGGCGTTGCGCAGCACCGGGGCGCCGTCGACGTACATGGTGGTGGTGGCCGTCGCCGGGTCGTTCACCAGCGCGACGTGCGCCCACGTGTCGACCATGATCTCGCCCGTGCACGCGGTCCGGTCACCCTTGGCGGTGTCGATCGGCACCTCGGTCCACTGGAACTCCTTGAGGTTCGACAGGCCCAGGGCCACCGGGGACGCCGTCCAGTCCCAGCGGGTGCGCGGCACGCCGATCTGCGAGCGGTTGCCCGAGCGCACGATCGCCTTCATCCAGGCGTTGTCCGACTGGTTCCAGCTGGGGTCGATCTTGAGGAAGGTCTCGATCGTGTAGCCGTCCTCCAGCGCCTCGAGGTTCACCGGTGCGTCCGCGCGGGTGCTCAGGTAGCTGAACCGGTTGGTCTGCTTGTCGGCGTTGGTGAAGCAGACCGCCGCGCCGTCCGAGGAGTACGGGTGCGCGTCCTGCGAGAAGTTGACGTCCCGCAGCTGGGCGGTCGGCGAGCCGGACTGGCTGATCGGCACCCGCATCAGGTTGTTGCGGTTGTTGCCCTCGACGTCGCGGATGACGCCGCCCTGGGCGACCACCCCGCGCAGCCCGTTCATCCGCCAGTGCGCCAGCGTGCCCTCCACCCGCGGGTAGTCCGCGGGCGAGCCCGGCAGCTCGGTGGTGACCGGGTCGGGGCTGACGAAGCCGTCGAGCAGGATGTCGCGCGCCGCCTGGGTGAGCGAGGGCTCGTCGGCGGAGCCGGCGGTGAACCCGGGGTTGAACCCGGCGAACCGCTCGGCGAAGTCGATGTCCAGGGTGTACTGCTCGTTGGGGCCCTCGAGGAACGCCTGGTCGTAGGAGGTCAGCTTCTCCGTGGGCTTCGCGACCACCCACGGCGAGCCGGTCTGCGCCGAGATGGTGTCGTTGGTGAGGTCGAACTCGAACAGGCCGAGGTAGCCGTTCCCGCCCTCGTAGGCCATCTGGTAGTCCATCAGGACCTGGGTCACCGAGTGCCCGAAGTCGTTCTGCTTGACCAGCCGGGTCGCCCCGTGGAAGTGGCCGTTGAGCGTCATGAAGATCTGGTCGTTGCCCTTGATGAGCTTCTCCCAGAGCCGCAGCCCGTAGCCGGTCTCCTGCGGGGAGACCCCGTCGTTCTGGATGCCGATGATGTCGTGCGAGGTGAGGATGACCGGCACCGTGGGGTGCTGGGCCATCACCTCGTCCGCCCAGCGGAGGGTTGCGTCCGAGGCGCGCCAGGACAGCGCCAGCACCATGAACTGCTGCCCCTCGGCCTCGAAGACGTGGTACTGGTTCATCCCCGTCGGGTCGCTGCCGCCGTAGGTCGACTGCTCGGCCGCCCGGTCGGGGCCGAACCAGCGCAGGAAGGGCTCGGCGGCCAGGTCGTACTGGTCGTCGAACCAGTTGTCCGAGCTGTTCCGGACGTCGTGGTTGCCGGCCAGGACCGAGTACGGCAGGTCGGCGTCCTCCAGGGTCTGCATGGCGGCGTCGGCGGTCCGCCACTCGCCCTCCTGGTTGACCTGGTCCACGACGTCGCCGAGGTGGGCGACGAACGGGATCCGCAGCTCGTCGGCGTGCTCGGCCAGCCACTCGGTCTGGACGGCGTAGGGGTTGTTCCCGTCGCCGTAGCGGTCGGGCCGCTCGAACTCGGACTCCGCGTACCGGGAGTAGAACTGCGTGTCCGGCAGGACGGCGAGGGTGAACCGGGAGGCCGGCTCGGTGTCCGCCGCCTGTGCCGGGGTGGCGGTGGCGAGACCACCGGCGGTGGCGAGGGCGGCCACCGTGGTGACCACGCCGGCGCCGGCCACGGCCCGCAGGCGGGACCTCCGGATGGGACGGTCCCCGCGGAGCGCGGGCCGTGATCTGAGCAGGTGCATGGGGTGCTGACCTCCGGCTGTCCTGGGAGCGGTGGGGGGGTCCCACCGCGCAGGAACGCTGTCGATCAGCTGTGGCCGGCGGGTGTCGGCGCTGTGTACGCCGCACCAGGCGGACGTGGAGCTGTAGTCACTACACGCTGTGGTTCCGTTACCGGACGGCCGGCCCGCTGCCGTCGATCATCGGCAGATGGTCACCGGACACGCCGGGTCTCGGCGTGTCACCCGGCCACGTGCCGATGATCAACCGCCGAGGGACATCGTCAGCCCACGCCGAGGGAGCGGGCGATGAGCATCCGCTGCACCTCGCTGGTGCCCTCGCCGATCTCCAGGATCTTCGCGTCCCGGTAGAACCGGCCGACCGGGAACTCGGTCATGAAGCCGTACCCGCCGTGCACCTGGGCGGCGTAGCGGGCGTTCTCCACCGCCATCTCCGAGCTGTACAGCTTGGCGACCGACGCCTCGCGCTTGAACGGCTCGCCGCGCAGCATCTTCTCCGCCGCCCGGTAGTAGGCCAGCCGCGCGGTCGAGGCCCGCACCTCCATGTCGGCGATCATGAACTGCACCGCCTGGTTGCGGCCGATCGGCTGCCCGAACGCCTCGCGCTCCGCGGCGTACTTCACCGACTCGTCGACGCAGCCCTGCGCCAGCCCCACCGCCAGCGCGGAGATCGCGATCCGGCCCTCGTCCAGGATGGACAGGAACTGGGCGTACCCCCGCCCCCGCTCCCCCACCAGGTTCTCCGCCGGCACCCGGCAGTCGTCGAAGGAGAGCTCGCGGGTGTCCGAGGCGTTCCAGCCGACCTTGGCGTACCGCTGCCCGACGGTGAAGCCGGGGGTGCCCGACGGCACGATGATCGCGGAGATCTCCTTGCCGCCGTCGGCCTTCCTGCCGGTGACCGCGGTGACGGTCACCAGGTCGGTGAGGTCCGTCCCGGAGTTGGTGATGAACGCCTTCGAGCCGTTGATCACCCACTCGCCGTCCTCGAGCCGGGCGGTGGTCCGGGTGGCGCCGGCGTCGGAACCACCGCCGGGCTCGGTGAGGCCGAAGGCGCCCAGCGCCTCACCGGCACACAGCCGGGGCAGCCACCGCTGCTTCTGCTCCTCGGTGCCGAACCGGAAGATCGGCATCGCCCCCAGCGAGACCCCGGCCTCCAGGGTGATCGCCACCGAGGAGTCGACCCGGGCGAGCTCCTCCAGCGCGACGCACAGGGTGAAGTAGTTCCCGCCGGAGCCGCCGTACTCCTCGGGGAAGGGCAGGCCGAAGAGCCCCAGCTCGCCCATCTGCCGGACGATCGCGGTGGGGAACTCGTCGCGTTCGTAGAAGCCGCCGATCTGCGGGGCGATCACCTCCACGGCGAACTCCCGCACCAGCTTCCGCAGTGCCTCGGTCTCCTCGTCGAGCCGGTAGTCGAGCATCTACTCCCCCTCGGTCGCGTCGGCCGATGGGGTCACCACGGCCACCCGCTCGTCGAGCCGGACCGACTGGCCGGCCGTCACCGGGAGCTCGGTGACCACCCCCGCGAGCGGGGCGGTCAGCACGTGCTCCATCTTCATCGCCTCGACGACCAGCAGCGGGGTCCCCGCGGCCACCTCGTCGCCGAGGGAAGCCCTCAGCACGGTCACCGTGCCGGGCATCGGGGCGGTCACCGCCCCGTCGACGGCGGTCGCCGCCACGGCTCCGGTGAGCCGCTCGTGCTCGCGCAGCGCAACCACCTGCCCGTCGGCGGCGAGCCAGACCGTGCCGTCGGCGTGCAGCACCGTCCACCGGGTGGTCACCCCGCCGAGCGTGACGTGCAGCTGGTCGCCGTCCCGGACGGCGCTGGCCGGCTGCGGCTCGCCGTCGCCGATGCGCACCTGCCCCGACGACGCGAGGCCGCGCACCCGCACCTCGACCGGCTCCCCGCCCGGCGCCTGCAACCGGCGCAGCGTCCACGCGGGCTCCCCCAGCCGCCACCCGCCGGGGACCTCCCACGGGTCGACGACCGGGCCGGCCGGCTCGGCCTCGAGCAGCAGGGCGAGCGCCGCGGCGGCGTGGGCCTGCGGCGCAGGTGGGTCGGCCGCGGTGAGCCGGTCACCCCGGCGCTCGATCAGCCCGGTGTCCAGCCGGCCGGCGACGACGTCGGGATCGCCCAGCAGGTCGCGCAGGAAGGTGGCGTTGGTGGGCACCCCGAGGACGGCGGTCTGCCCGAGCGCACCGACCAGCCGGGCGCGGGCGGTCTCCCGGTCCGGCGCCCAGGAGATCACCTTGGCCAGCATCGGGTCGTAGTCGGTGCCGACGACGGTGCCCACCGCCAGCGCGCTGTCGACGCGGATGCCGCGGCCGGCCGGCTCCACCAGCCCGACCACCGTGCCGGTCTGCGGCAGGAACCCGCGGGCCGGGTCCTCGGCGTAGAGCCGCACCTCGATGGCGTGGCCGTCGAGCACGACGTCGTCCTGGTCGACGGGCAGCCGCTCACCGGCGGCGACCCGCAGCTGCAGCTCGACCAGGTCGAGGCCGGTGACGCACTCGGTCACCGGGTGCTCGACCTGCAGCCGGGTGTTCATCTCCAGGAAGAAGAACTCGCCCGGCCGCTCGGCGTCGACGATGAACTCGACCGTGCCGGCGCCGGTGTAGCCCACCGCGCGGGCGGCGTCGACGGCGGCGCTGCCCATCGCGGCCCGGCCGGCGGCGTCCAGCAGCGGCGACGGCGCCTCCTCGACGACCTTCTGGTGCCGGCGCTGCAGGCTGCACTCGCGTTCACCGAGGTGGACGACGTTGCCGTGCGCGTCGCCGAACACCTGCACCTCGATGTGCCGGGACCGCGCCAGGTACCGCTCGACCAGCAGGGTGTCGTCACCGAAGGAGCCGCGCGCCTCCCGCCGGGCGCCGGCGATCTGCTCGGCGAGCTCATCGGGACCGTGCACCACGCGCATGCCCTTGCCGCCGCCGCCCGCGCTGGGCTTGAGCAGCACCGGGAAGCCGACCTCCACCGCGGCGGCGGCGACCGCGTCGTCGTCCATGCCCGGCTCGGTGCGGCCGGGCACGACCGGGACGCCGGCGGCGGCCACGGTCTGCTTGGCCCGGATCTTGTCGCCCATCGCCTCGATCGCGGCGACCGGCGGGCCGATGAAGACCAGTCCGGCGGCTGCGCAGGCGCGGGCGAAGTCGGCGTTCTCCGAGAGGAAGCCGTAGCCGGGGTGCACCGCCTCGGCGCCGGTGCGGCGGGCGGCGTCGAGCACCCGGTCGATGGAGAGGTAGCTGTCCGCGGCGGGCGCCGGGCCGATCGGGACGGCGACGTCGGCCAGCCGGGTGTGCAGGGCGCCGGTGTCGGCCGCGCTGTGCACGGCGACCGATCGGATGCCGAGTGCCCGCAGCGTGCGGATGACCCGGACGGCGATCTCCCCGCGGTTGGCCACCAGGACGGTTCCGAACACCGCTCAGCACCCCCCGCCGGCGGCGAGGGAGCGGTCAGGCTGCCTTGCGGTCGCTCTTGGCGAGCACGGCGTCGGCCTTGCCGACCTTGACCAGGCGCCGCTTCTTGACCGTGTAGCCGGGCGGCAGCGTGCCCTCGGCGAGCGCGCGCAACGGGCACCGGCCGCACCGGGGCTTGTCGACGCAGCACTTCTTCTTGGGCATCTTCGCCGGCTTCCCCACGCGGTGAGGTTAGCCAAGCCTTCCTGGCCCGTCCACGGGTGCGGCGTGTCGCCGACTACGGTGCGGAGGACGTCATTTCGCGACACCCGGGAGACCCGATGGCCGCCGAGCCCTTCATCGACCTGCTCAACGCCCAGATCGGCCACGAGTTCGCCGCCCACCAGCAGTACGTGGCCTGTGCGATCTACTTCGACGAGCTGACCATGCCGCAGACCGCGCAGCTGTTCTTCGACCAGGCCGCCGAGGAGCGCAACCACGCGATGATGATGGTGCGCTACCTGCTCGACGCCGATGCCCGCGTGGAGATGCCCGGCATCGCCGCGCCGATCACCGACTTCCCCGACGTCGTCGCCCCGGTCGCCCTGGCGCTGGACCAGGAGAAGCGGGTCACCGAGCAGATCAACCAGCTCACCGCCGTCGCCCGGCAGCACAACGACTTCGCCTCCGACCAGTTCATGCAGTGGTTCATCAAGGAGCAGGTCGAGGAGGTCAGCAAGATGAGCGACCTGCTCGCCATCGTCAAGCGCTCCACGCACGACCTGGAGACGATCGAGGACTACGTGCTGCGCGAGGTCAAGCCGGAGTCGACCGACCCGACCGCGCCCGCGATCGCCGGCGACGCCGGCTGACGTCACCCCCGGGGGGGGGGGGGGGGGGGGGGGGGGGGGGGGGGGGGGGGGGGGGGGGGGGGGGGGGGGGGGGGGGGGGGGGGGGGGGGGGGGGGGGGGGGGGGGGGGG